>NZ_JBSHBN010000070.1:0-43267 GCF_053612025.1 Kitasatospora sp. NPDC054768 | reverse complement strand
GGCGGGGCGATGCTGGCGGTCGAGGCCGCCGAGGCCGAGGTCCGCGAGGCGATCGGCGGCCGCCTGGACGTCGCGGCCGTCAACGGCCCGACCTCGGTGGTGGTCTCCGGATCGGTCGAGGCGGTGGAGGAGTTCGCGGCGCGCTGGTCGGGCGAGGGCCGCCGGATCCGCCGGCTGACGGTCTCGCACGCCTTCCACTCGGCGCTGATGGAGCCGATGCTGGCCGAATTCGCCTCGGTGCTGGCCGGGTTGACCTTCGCCGAGCCGCGCGTTCCGGTCGTGTCGAACCTGACCGGCGGGATCGCCGAGCCCGGGCTGCTCACCACCCCCGACTACTGGGTGCGCCAGGTCCGTGAGGCGGTCCGCTTCGCCGACGGCGTCGCCCACCTCGACGGGCAGGGCGTCACCCGCTTCGTGGAGCTGGGCCCGGACGGGGTGCTCTGCGGAGCCGCCCAACAGTCCGCGCCCGACGGGGTGTTCGCCCCCGTCGCCCGCCGCGACCGGGAGGACGTGGACACCGCGCTGCGCGCGCTGGCCCGGATCTGGGTCGCCGGCGCGGACGTCGACTGGCGGGCCGTGCTGCCCGCCGGCCGACGGCTCGAACTGCCGACGTACGCCTTCCAGCACGAGCGCTACTGGCCGGAGGCGGTCCCGCCGGCCGGCGACCCGGGTACGGTCGGCCTGGAGCCGGTCGGCCACCCGCTGCTCAGCGCTGCGGTTCAACTGGCCGGTGACAACGGCCTGCTGCTGACCGGAAGGCTGTCGGTGGCCACGCACCCGTGGCTGGCCGACCACGTCATCCTGGACCGGGTGGTGGTGCCCGGCGCCGCGCTGGTCGAGATGGTCTGGGCGGCCGGCCGCCGGGCCGGCTCCCCGGCGATCCGGGAGCTGGTCCTGCGCACGCCCCTGGTGCTGCCCGAGCACGCCGGGGTGCAGATCCAGGTGAGCGTGAGCGCCGCCGGCGAGACCGGTGAGCGCACCGTCGAGGTCTACTCGCGGCCCGAGGGCACCGGCGACGCCGTCTGGATCAGCCACGCGGCCGGACTCCTGGCCGACGAGGCCGCCGCTGCCGACGCCGGACCGGACCTCACCGCCTGGCCGCCGGCCGGTGCCACGGCGTTGCCGCTGGAGGGTTTCTACGAGGCTCTGGCCGAGGTCGGGTACGGCTACGGTCCGGTGTTCCGGGGTCTGGGTGCGGCCTGGCGGGTGGGTGAGACCGTCTACGCGGAGGTCGCGCTGCCCGAGGCGGTGGCGGGTGAGGCGGGCGGTTTCGGTCTGCACCCGGCGCTGCTGGACGCGGCACTGCACGCGGTCGGGCTCTCCCCGGTCGCCCAGGCCGGGGGCACCCGGCTGCCGTTCGCCTGGACGAGCGCCCGACTGGATGCGGTGGGTGCCTCGGTGCTCCGGGTGCGGGTCGAGGGTACGGCGGACGGCGTGTCGCTGCTCCTCGCCGACGGCGTGGGCGAGCCCGTCGCGACCGTCGCATCGCTCGCGATGCGGGAGGTTTCGGCGGAGGCGCTTCGGCCGGTCGGTGAGGGTGGGCCGGAGGCGTTGTTCGCGGTGGACTGGGTGCCGGTTCCGGTGCCGGTTCCGGCGGTTGCGGAGGGTGTGGGTTCGTCGGAGTGGGTGGCGATCGGTGAGGTCGCCGGTGTGCGGGGGTTCGTCGATGTGGCGGGCCTGGTGGGTGAGTTGGAGGCCGGTGGGTTGGCGGTGCCGCCGGTGGTGGTGCTGCCGGTGCCGGTCGAGGGCGATGTGTATGCGCTGACGGCCCGGGTGTTGGGTGTGGTGCAGGAGTGGCTGGCGGAGGAGCGGTTCGGCTCTTCGCGCCTGGTGGTGCTGACGCGTGGGGCGGTTGCGGTTCCTGCCGCTGGTGGGGCCGATCCGGTGCAGGCGGCGGTGTGGGGTCTGTTGCGTTCGGCGCAGACGGAGAATCCGGACCGGATCGTGCTGGTGGATCTGGATCCGGCGGGTGGTTCGGAGGGGTTGTGGCCGGGGGTGGTCGGCGGTGGTGAGCCGCAGGCGGCGATCCGGGGTGGTGAGGTGTCGGTGCCGCGTCTGGTGCGGGCTTCTTCCCTGCAACTGGTGGAGACTCCGGTGGAGTTGGATGCCGATGGCACGGTGCTGATCACGGGTGGCACGGGGACGCTGGGCGGGTTGCTGGCCCGGCATCTGGTGGCTGTGCACGGTGTGCGGCATCTGACCCTGTTGAGTCGTCGTGGTGCGGACAGTCCGGCTGTGAGTGAACTGCTCGCCGATTTGGGTGAGTTGGGTGCCGAGGCGGACGTGGTCGCGTGCGATGCGGCCGACCGGGCCGCTCTGTCCCGGGTGCTGGACGGTCTGGCCCGTCCGTTGGCGGGTGTGGTGCATGCGGCGGGTGTGCTGGACGACGGGGTGTTCGGTGCGTTGACGCCGGAGCGTCTGGCGGCGGTGCTGCGTCCGAAGGTGGATGCGGCGCTGAATCTGGACGAGTTGACGGCGGATCTGGAGCTGCCGTTGTTCGTGCTGTACTCGTCGGTGGCGGCGACGTTCGGTTCGGGTGGGCAGGCCAACTATGCGGCCGCGAACGCCTTCCTGGACGCGCTGGCGGCCCGTCGCACGGCTGCGGGCCGGGCGGGCCAGTCGCTGGCCTGGGGCCTGTGGGAGCAGGCCAGTGAGCTGACCGGTCATCTCTCCTCGGCACGCAGCGGCTCGGGCATGCCGACCGCGCAGGCCCTGGCCCTGTTCGACCGGGCGATCACCCTGCCCGTACCGCACCTCCTGCCGACGGTCCTGGACCTGGCCGCCGCGCAGGCCGTCTCCACCCATGGGGTGCCCCCGCTGCTGCGCGGCCTGGTCCGGCCGTCCGCCCGGCGGGCCGCCGACCGGGGCGCGGGTGCGGAGTCCGGACTGCTGGCCCGGCTGCGGCCGCTGCCGGCCGAGGATCGGCGCGCGCAACTGCTGGAGCTGGTCCGCGGCAGCGCGGCCACCGTGCTCGGCCACGGCGCCACGGACGCGGTCGGCCCCCGGCACGCGTTCCGGGAGCTCGGCTTCGACTCGCTGACCGCCGTGGAGTTGCGCAACGGGCTGAACGCCGTCACCGGGCTGCGGTTGCCGGTGACCCTGGTCTTCGACTACCCGACACCGACCGTGCTGGCCGAACACCTCGACGAGCTGCTCTTCGCGCGGGCCGCCTCCGTGGCGCCGCTCGTCGAGACGGCCGTGGACACCGGCGAGCCCATCGCGATCATCGGCATGAGCTGCCGTTTCCCCGGCGGTGCGGACAACCCCGAGCGGCTCTGGCGGCTGCTGGCCGAGGGCTTCGACGGCGTGACCGCTTTCCCGGCCGACCGCGGCTGGGAGATCGAGGTCGCCGACGCCACCTACACGCCGCGCGGCGGCTTCCTGCACGACGCCGCCGACTTCGACGCCGGGCTGTTCGGGATCTCGCCGCGCGAGGCGCTGGCGATGGACCCGCAGCAGCGGCTGCTGCTGGAGGCCTCCTGGGAGGCCTTCGAGGCCGCCGGCCTCGACCCGCTGTCCATGCACCGGTCGTCCACCGGCGTTCTGGTCGGCGCCTCGGCGTTCGGCTACGGCGCCGGGATGGACCTGCCGGAGTCGGAGGGGCACCTGATGACGGGCGCCGCCACCAGCATCCTCTCCGGCCGCGTCTCGTACGTGTTCGGCCTGGAGGGCCCGGCGGTCACCGTGGACACCGCCTGCTCCTCCTCCCTGGTGGCGATGCACTGGGCGATCCAGGCGCTGCAGCGCGGCGAGTGCGCGATGGCACTGACCGGCGGTGTGACCGTGATGTCCACCCCGGGGGTGTTCGCCGAGTTCGACCGGCAGGACGGCCTGGCCTCGGACGGGCGCTGCAAGGCGTTCTCCGCCGGGGCCGACGGCACCGTCTGGTCCGAGGGCGTCGGCGTGCTGGTGCTCCAGCGCCTGTCCGACGCCCGTCGGGACGGCCACCGGGTGCTCGCGGTGATCCGGGGCAGCGCGGTCAACCAGGACGGCGCCTCCAACGGGCTCACCGCGCCGAACGGCCCCTCCCAGGAGCGGGTGATCCGGCAGGCGCTGGCCTCCGCGCGGCTCGCCCCGTCCGAGGTGGACGTGGTGGAGGCGCACGGCACCGGCACTCCGCTCGGAGACCCGATCGAGGCCCAGGCGCTGCTGGCGACCTACGGCCAGGACCGGCCGGCCGACCGGCCGTTGTGGCTGGGCTCGATCAAGTCCAACATCGGCCACACCCAGTCGGCGGCCGGTGTCGCGGGCGTCATCAAGATGGTGCAGGCGATGCGCCACGGCGTCCTCCCGGCCACGTTGCACGTGGACGAACCGACCTCGCACGTGGACTGGTCGGCGGGCGCGGTGGAACTGCTGACGCGGGCCCGGCCGTGGCCGGAGGACGGTCGGCCGCGCCGCGCGGGCGTGTCCTCCTTCGGGATCAGCGGCACCAACGCCCACGTCATCCTGGAGCAGGGCGATCCGCTGCCCGCGCCGGAACCGGTGGAGAGCAGCGGCCCGGTGCTCTGGCCGGTGTCCGCGAAGAGCCCGGAGGGGCTGCGCGGACAGGCCGAGAGGCTGGCCGAGTTCGCGGCGACCGGGCCCGACCCGGCGGCCGCGGGGCACGCGCTGGCCGTCACCCGGGCGGCGCTGGAGCACCGCGCGGTGGCCGTCGGTGACACGGCTGCCGCGATCGGGGCAGGCCTGACCGCGCTGGCCGAGGGCCGGCCCGGCGAGGGCGTGGTCTCGGGTACGGCGGTCGAGGGCCGGACGGCGTTCCTGTTCACGGGGCAGGGTGCGCAGCGGGTCGGCATGGGCCGGGGGCTGTACGAGGCGTTCCCGGTGTTCGCCGAGGCCTTTGACGCGGTCTGTGCGGAGCTGGACGCGAGGCTCGGGCGGTCGGTGCGCGAGGTCGTCCTCGACGGCGTCGAGGATCTGGACCGTACGGTGTGGGCGCAGGCCGGGCTGTTCGCGGTCGAGGTGGCGTCCTTCCGGCTGCTCGAATCCTGGGGCGTGGCACCCGACTTCCTGCTCGGGCACTCGATCGGCGAGATCGCCGCCGCCCATGTGGCGGGAGTGTTCTCGCTCGCCGACGCGTGCGCCCTGGTGGCGGCACGTGGCCGGTTGATGGACGCGCTGCCCGAGGGCGGCGCGATGCTCGCCGTGCAGGCCGCCGAGGCCGAGGTGCGGGCGGAGATCGGTGACCGCCTGGACGTGGCGGCCGTCAACGGGCCGCGTTCGGTGGTGGTTTCCGGCCCCGTCGAGGTGGTCGAGGAGTTCGCGGTCGAGTGGGCCTCCCAGGGCCGCAAGACCCGCCGGCTGACGGTCTCGCACGCCTTCCACTCGGCCCTGATGGAGCCGATGCTCGCCGAATTCGCCGCCGTGCTGGCCGGGTTGACCTTCGCCGAGCCGGGCGTCCCGATCGTCTCCAACCTGACCGGCGGGATCGCCGGGCCCGGCCTGCTCACCACCCCCGACTACTGGCTGCGCCACGTCCGGGAGACCGTCCGCTTCGCCGACGGCGTCGACACCCTGGGCGGCCAGGACGTGACCCGCTTCGCCGAGCTCGGCCCCGACGGCGTGCTGTCCGCCCTGGCCCGACAGGCCGACGCCAAGGGCACGTTCGCGCCGCTGCTGCGCCGCGAGCGGGACGAGACGGAGAGCGCCCTGGCCGCGCTCGGCGCGCTCTGGACCGCCGGGACGGCCGTGGACTGGCCGGCCGTCTACGCCGACTGGGGCGGGCACCGGGCGCTGCTGCCCCGGTACGCCTTCGACCGGCAGCACTACTGGGCGCAGCCGCCCGTCGCGCGTCACTCCGCCCGGCCGGAGGAGCGATCCGACGCCTGGCGCTACCGGATCACCTGGAAGCCGGTGCCCACCGCGGCCGTTCCGCCGCTGCTGACCGGCAGCTGGCTGGCGGTGCTGCCCGCCGGGGCGGCGGAGTCCGGCGAACCGGGGTCCGACCTGGCCGAGGCCTGCCTGTCCGCCGTCGAGCGGGCGGGCGCCCGGGTGGTGCGGACCACGACCGAACGGCTGGCGGACGACCTCGCCCGGATCGCGGACCCGGCCGGGGTGCTGGCCTTCCCCGGCACGGCCCCGGACGCCGATCCCGTCGCCGACGCCCTGGACCTGATCGACGCGCTCACCGCCCTGGACCTGCGGGTGCCGCTCCGGTGGGTCACCTCCGGCGCGGTGACCGTGCGCGAGGAGGAGACCGTCCGGCCCGGACACGCCCGGATCTGGGGCCTGGGCCGGGTGGTCGGCCTGGAGCTGCCCGGCCTGTGGGGCGGGCTGGTGGACGTCTGCGGTCCGGCGGGGCCGGTGCTCGGTGACCGGATGGCCGAGGTGCTGTCCGGAACCGAGGACCAGGTCGCCGTCCGGGCCACCGGGACCTTCGCCCGCCGGCTGGTCCCGGCCGGAACCGGGCCGGTGACGGCCGATCCCGTTCCCGCCACCGGCACCGCCCTGGTCACCGGCGGCACCGGGGCGCTGGGCGCCGCCGTGGCGCGCCGGCTGGCCGGGCAGGGCGTCCCCCACCTGGTGCTGGTCTCCCGCCGGGGCCCGACGGCGCCGGGGGCGGCGGAGCTGGTCGCGGAACTGGAGGCGCTGGGCGCCCGGGTGACCGTCGCCGCCTGCGACACGGCGGACCGGGAGGGGATGGCCGGGGTGCTGGCCGCCGTCCCGGCGGAGTTCCCGCTGAGCGGCGTGGTGCACGCGGCCGGCGTCGGCGACCCGACGCCGTTCGGCAGCACCGCGCGCGCCGGGTTCGCGGCGATCGTGGACGGCAAGGCCGAAGGCGCGGTCTGCCTGGACGAGTTGCTGGGGGACACCCCCCTCGACTACTTCGTGCTCTTCTCCTCCGTCGCCGGCGTCTGGGGCAGCGGTGGGCAGTCCGCGTACGCGGTGGCGAACGCCGCGCTGGACGCCCTCGCCGTCGACCGCCGGGCCCGCGGGCTGGCGGCCACCTCCGTGGCCTGGGGCCCGTGGGCGGGCGAGGGCATGGCCGGCGGCGCCGACGCCGAGGAGTTCCTGCGCCGCCGCGGCCTGCGGGCGATGGCCCCGGACCTCGCCCTGGAGGCGATGGACACGGCGATCCGGACCGGCGACGTCTGCGTGACCGTCGCGGACGTGGACTGGCAGGCCTTCGTGCCCGGCTTCACCGCGTACCACCCGCAGCCGCTGATCGAGGACGTCCCCGAGGTGCGGCAGGTCCTCGCCGCGGGTGCCGCCGGCGGCCCGCAGGACGGCACCGCGCTGCGCGAGCGCCTCGCCGGGCTGTCCGGTGAGGACGGCCTCGCCCTGCTGCTGGAGACCGTGCAGCAGCAGGCCGCCCTGGTCCTCGGCCACAGCGCGGCCGGGTCGGTCGTCGCCGACCGGGCCTTCCGCGACCTGGGGTTCGACTCGCTGACCGCGGTCGAACTGCGCGACCGGCTGACCGCGGCCACCGGGCTGGCCCTGCCCGCCACCCTGATCTTCGACCACCCCACCCCGAGGGCGCTGGCCGAGCAGATCACGGCCGAACTGCTCGGCGACGACGCCCTCGACGCCGACGAGGCGGAGCAGGCGCGCCGCGCCCTGCTCACCGTCCCGGTGTCCCGGCTGCGCGAGTCCGGACTGCTGGAGCCGCTGCTGCGGCTCGCCTCGCAGGAGTCCGCGCCCGCCGCCGAGGACGCCGCACCCGTGACCGCCATCGAGTCGATCGACGAGATGGACGGCGAAAGCCTGCTGAGGCTGGCCCTCGGCGAACGTGATTCCTGACCGCAGTACGGAGCTTGCGATGGCCTCTACCCAGGACTATGTCGAAGCGTTGCGAGCTTCCCTCAAGGAGACGGAGAAGCTTCGCGCCCGAAACCGTGAACTGACCGCCGCGGTCAGCGAACCCGTGGCGATCGTGTCGATGGCGTGCCGCTACCCCGGCGACGTCTCCTCGCCGGACGACCTCTGGCGGCTGGTCGAACGGGCCGGCGACGCGATCGCCCCCTTCCCCGAGCAGCGCGGCTGGAGGGCGGACGGGCTCGGCGCGGACGCCGCGGCGAGCGACCTCGCCGCCCAGGGCGGGTTCCTGGACGGCGCCGAGCGCTTCGACGCCGCGTTCTTCGGGATCTCCCCGCGCGAGGCCCTCGCCATGGACCCCCAGCAGCGGTTGCTGCTGGAGAGCGGCTGGGAGGCCTTCGAACGGGCCGGGATCGCGCCGGACACCGTGCGCGGCACCCGGACCGGGGTGTTCGTCGGCGCGACCTCCTCCGGCTACGGGGTCGGTGCGGCCGACGCCGACCAGGGGTACGTCCTGGCCGGCGGAGCGACCAGCGTGCTCTCCGGCCGGGTGGCGTACGTGTTCGGCCTGGAGGGCCCGGCGGTCACCGTGGACACCGCGTGCTCCTCCTCGCTGGTGGCGCTGCACCTGGCCGTCCAGGCGCTGCGCGCCGGCGAGTGCACGCTGGCGCTGGCCGGCGGGGTGACCGTGCTGACCAACGCGGAGGTCTTCCACGCCTTCAGCGCCCAGCAGGGCCTCGCCTCGGACGGGCGGTGCCGCTCCTTCGGCGCCGGCGCGGACGGCACCGGCTGGGGCGAGGGCGTCGGACTGCTGCTGCTGGAGCGGCTGTCGGACGCGCGCCGCAACGGGCACGAGGTGCTGGCGGTGGTGCGCGGCAGCGCGGTCAACCAGGACGGCGCGTCCAACGGGATGACCGCGCCGAACGGCCCCTCGCAGCGCCGGGTGATCCGGCAGGCGCTGGCCTCCGCGCGGCTCGCCCCGTCCGAGGTGGACGTGGTGGAGGCGCACGGCACCGGCACCCGGCTGGGCGACCCGATCGAGGCCCAGGCGCTGCTGGCGACCTACGGCCGGGGCCGCGGCGACGAGCCGCTGTGGCTGGGCTCGATCAAGTCCAACATCGGGCACACCCAGTCGGCGGCCGGCGTCGCGGGCATCATCAAGATGGTGCAGGCGATGCGGCACGGCCTGCTGCCCGCCACCCTGCACGCCGAGCAGCCGACGCCCCACGTGGACTGGTCGGCGGGCGCGGTGGAACTGCTGGCCGAGGCCCGGCCGTGGCCCGAGGCGGACCGTCCGCGCCGCGCGGGCGTCTCCTCCTTCGGCATCAGCGGCACCAACGCCCACGTCATCCTGGAGCAGGGCGATCCGCTGCCCGCGCCGGAACCGGTGGAGAACAGCGGCCCGGTGCTCTGGCCGGTGTCCGCCAGGAGCCCGGAGGGGCTGCGCGGACAGGCCGAGAGGCTGGCCGAGTTCGCGGCGACCGGGCCCGACCCGGCGGCCGCGGGGCACGCGCTGGCCGTCACCCGGGCGGCGCTGGAGCACCGCGCGGTGGTCCTCGGGGACTCGGCCGCAGGCCTCGGCGAGGGGCTGGCGGCGCTGGCCGAGGGACGTTCCGCCCAGGACGTGCTGACCGGGGTCTCGACCGAGGGCCGGACGGCGTTCCTGTTCACCGGCCAGGGTGCGCAGCGGGTCGGCATGGGCCGGGAGTTGTACGAGGCCTTCCCCGCCTTCGCGGCGGCGTTCGACGCGGTCTGCGCGGAGCTGGACGCGAGGCTCGGGCGGTCGGTGCGGGAGGTCGTCTTCGCGGGTGCGGAGGATCTGGACCGGACGGTGTGGGCGCAGGCCGGGCTGTTCGCGGTCGAGGTGGCGTCGTTCCGGCTGCTGGAGTCCTGGGGCGTGCTCCCGGACGTGCTGCTCGGACATTCGATCGGTGAGGTGGCGGCCGCTCATGTGGCCGGGGTGTTCTCGCTGGCGGACGCGTGCGCCCTGGTGGCGGCGCGGGGCCGGCTGATGGACGCGCTGCCCGAGGGCGGCGCGATGCTGGCGGTCCAGGCCGCCGAGGCCGAGGTGCGGGCGGAGATCGGCGACCGGCTGGACGTGGCGGCCGTCAACGGGCCGCGTTCGGTGGTGGTTTCCGGGCCGGCGGACGCGGTCGAGGAGTTCGCCGCGCGCTGGTCGGCCGAGGGCCGCAAGATCCGTCGACTGACCGTCTCGCACGCCTTCCACTCGGCCCTGATGGAGCCGATGCTCGCCGAATTCGCCGCCGTGCTGGCGGAGTTGACCTTCGCCGAGCCAGGCGTCCCGATCGTCTCCAACCTGACCGGCGGGATCGCCGAGCCCGGCCTGCTCACCACCCCCGACTACTGGCTGCGCCAGGTCCGCGAGGCCGTCCGCTTCGCCGACGGCGTCGACGCCCTGGGCCGACGGGGCGTCACCCGCTTCGCCGAGCTCGGCCCCGACGGCGTGCTGTGCGGGATGGCCCAGCACGCCGGCGTCGAGGGCGCCTTCGCGCCGCTGCTGCGCGGCTCCGGCCACGACGGCGTGCGCACCTTCCACGCCGCCGTCGGCGCGCTCTGGGCGGCGGGTGCCACCGTGGACTGGCCGGCGGCCTTCGCGGGCCGTGGCGAGGGGCGGGTCGCGCTGCCCACGTACGCCTTCCAGCACCAGTCCTACTGGGCCCGTCCCGCCGCTCCCGCCACCGCGGCCGAGGGAGCGGAGGGCACCGCCGAGGGCCGGTTCTGGGCCGCCGTCGAGCGCGAGGACGTGGCCGAACTGACCGGCGCCCTCGGCGTGGACGCGGACCAGGGGGAGCTGCGGGCCGTGCTGCCCGCGCTGTCCTCCTTCCGGCGCCGCCGCCGGGACGAGGCCGTCATCGACTCCTGGCGCTACCGGGTCCGCTGGAAGCCGCTCGCCGACGCGCCCGCCGCGGGCACGCTCACCGGCACCTGGCTGGTCGTCGCGACCCCGGGGGACACCGACGCCCAGCGGCTGCTGACCGCCGCCGGCGCCGACGTGGTCCTGCTGGAGTTCGGCCCCGGGGCCACCCGGGCCTCCCTGGCCGCCCGGCTGCGCGAGCTCGCGGCCGCCCCGGCCGGCGTGGTCGCCTGCCCGGCCCGGCACCCCGAGCCGGTCCCGGCAGCCGTCGCGCTGATCCAGGCGCTCGGAGACGCGGGCATCGACGCCCCGCTCTGGCTGGCCACCCGGGGCGGGGTGTCGGTGGGCCGCTCCGACGGGCCGTCCGACCCGGTGGCGGCGCAGCTCTGGGGCCTCGGCCGGGCCGCCGCCCTGGAACTGCCGGAACGCTGGGGCGGGCTGGTCGACCTGCCGCCCGCCGAGGACGCCAGGACGGCCGCCCGGCTGGCCGCCGTCCTGACCGGCACCGAGGACCAGGTCGCCGTCCGGGGCGCCGGCACGTACGTCCGCCGCCTGGTGCGGGCCGCCCGACCGGACGGTGTCGAACCGCTCGGGCCGCCCTCGGGCACGGTGCTGGTGACCGGTGGTACCGGGGCGCTGGGCGCGGAGGTGGCGCGCTGGCTGGCCGGTCGGGGCGTTCCCCATCTCGTGCTGACCAGTCGGCGCGGTTCGGCGGCCGAGGGCGTGGACGCGCTGGTGGCCGAGCTGACCGGGCTGGGTGCCCGGGTGACGGTCGCCGCCTGCGACGCCGCCGACCGGGCGGCGCTGGCGGCGGTGCTCGACGCGATCCCGGCCGAGCTCCCGCTGACCGGCGTGGTGCACGCGGCCGGCGTCGGCCAGGCGACCTTGCTGATGGACACCGCCGCCGAGGAGATCACCGCCGTGCTCGGCGGGAAGGCCGACGGCGCGGCGCACCTGGACGAGCTGACCGCCGGGCTGGACCTGGAGCTGTTCGTCGTCTTCTCCTCGATCTCGGCCACCTGGGGCTCCGGCGCCCAGGCCGTCTACGGCGCCGCCAACGCCTACCTGGAGGCGCTGGTCGAACAGCGCCGGGCGGCCGGCCGGGCCGCGCTGGCCGTCGCCTGGGGCCCGTGGGCGGAGGCCGGCATGGCCGTGCAGGGGGAGTCGGAGGACTTCCTGCGCCGCCGCGGGCTCGCCCTGCTGGACCCGGCCCTCGCCGTGGGGGCGCTCGACCGGGCCGTCGCCGGGGGCGAGGCCTGCGTGGCGGTGGCGGACGTCCGCTGGGAGCGCTTCGCCCCCGCGTTCACGGCCAGCCGCCGCCGTCCGCTGATCGAGGACCTGCCCGAGGTGCTCCGGGCCCTGGAAGCCCCGGCCGCCGAGCCGGCCGAGGGTGCCTCCCCGCTGGCCGGGAAGCTCGCCGCGCTGCCGCCCGCCGAGCAGGAACGGACCCTGCTCGACCTGGTCCGGCGGCTGGCGGCGGCCGTGCTCGGCCACCGCGAGGCGGGCGACGTCCCGCCGGAGGTCCCGTTCAAGGGCCTCGGCTTCGACTCGCTCACCGCGCTCGAACTGCGCAACGCCCTGGCCGCCGAGACCGGGCTGCGGCTCTCCGCCACCCTGGTCTTCGACCACCCCACGCCGCGCGAACTGGCCGCCCAGCTGCGTGGCGAGCTGCTCGGCACCGCGGTGGCGGCCGAGGCCGTGCGGGCCGAGGCCACCGCGCTGGAGGAGCCGATCGCGATCGTCGCGATGAGCTGCCGCTACCCCGGCGGGGTCGAGAACCCCGAACAGCTCTGGCGGCTGGTCGCCGACCGGGTGGACGCGGTCTCCGGGCTGCCCGGCGACCGCGGCTGGCCGCCGCTCGGCGCGCCCTCCGGCGAGGCGGGCGCGGACGCCACCTGGGCCGGCGGATTCCTGTCCGGCGTCGCCGACTTCGACCCGGCGCTGTTCGCCATCTCGCCGCGCGAGGCGCTGGCCATGGACCCCCAGCAGCGGCTGCTGCTGGAGACCGTCTGGGAGGCGTTCGAACGGGCCGGGGTGGACGCGCGCTCGCTGCGCGGCAGCCGCACCGGCGTGTTCATCGGCACCAACGGCCAGGACTACGCGGCGCTGCTCTCCGGCCCCTCCGACAGCGAGGGGCACCGGGGCACCGGCACCGCGGCCGCCGTGCTCTCCGGCCGGATCTCGTACGTGTTCGGGCTGGAGGGCCCGGCCATGACGGTGGACACCGCCTGCTCCTCCTCCCTGGTCGCCCTGCACTCGGCGGCCGAGGCGCTGCGCCGCGGCGAGTGCACCATGGCCCTCGCGGGCGGCGCCACGGTGATGGCGACCCCGTCGGCCTTCGTGGAGTTCAGCCGCCAGCTGGGCCTGGCCGCCGACGGCCGGTGCAAGGCCTTCGCCGCCGCGGCCGACGGCACCGGCTGGGGCGAGGGCGTCGGGATCCTGCTGCTGGAGCGGCTGTCCGACGCCCGGCGCAACGGCCACCGGGTGCTCGGCATCGTGCGCGGCAGCGCGGTCAACCAGGACGGTGCGTCGAACGGTCTGACGGCCCCGAACGGCCCGTCGCAGGAGCGGGTGATCCGGCAGGCGCTGGCCAACGCCGGGCTGTCGGCCGCCGAGGTCGACGCCGTGGAGGCGCACGGCACCGGAACCCGCCTCGGGGACCCGATCGAGGCGAAGGCCCTGCTGGCCACCTACGGGCAGGGCCGGGACGGGGAGCCGCTCTGGCTGGGCTCGATCAAGTCCAACATCGGCCACACCCAGGCCGCCGCCGGCATCGCCGGGATCATCAAGATGGTCATGGCGATGCGGTACGGCACGCTGCCGGCGACCCTGCACGTGGACGAGCCCACCCCGCACGTCGACTGGTCCACCGGGGCGGTCGAACTGCTGACCGAGGCCCGGCCGTGGCCGCGGGCCGAACGGCCGCGCCGCACCGCCGTCTCCTCGTTCGGCATGAGCGGTACCAACGCCCACGTCATCATCGAACAGGGCGAGCCCGCCCCGGCCGAGCCCGCCGGGCGTCGGCCGCACGGTCCGCTGCCGTGGCCGCTGTCCGGGCAGACCCCGGCGGCGCTGCGGGCCCAGGCCGCCCGGCTGGGCGAGCACCTGACGGACCGCCCGGAGGACGGACCGGCCGAGGTGGCCCGGGCCCTGTCCGGGCGGACGGCACTGGCGCACCGCGCGGTGGTGACCGGCGCGGACCGGGCCGAGCAGGACCGGGAGCTGGCGGCGCTGGCCGCCGGGGAGCCCGGCGCGGGCGTGGTCACCGGTACGGTCGCCGAGGGGCGGACGGCGTTCCTGTTCACCGGTCAGGGTGCGCAGCGGGTCGGCATGGGCCGGGAGTTGTACGAGGCGTTCCCCGCCTTCGCGGCGGCGTTCGACGCGGTCTGCGCGGAGCTGGACCTGCTGCTGGACCGGCCGGTGAAGGACGTGGTGTTCGAGGGCGTCGAGGACCTGGACCGGACGGTGTGGGCGCAGGCCGGGCTGTTCGCGGTCGAGGTGGCGTCGTTCCGGCTGCTCGAATCCTGGGGTGTGGTCCCCGACTTCCTGCTCGGGCATTCGATCGGCGAGGTGGCGGCCGCTCACGTCGCCGGGGTGTTCCCGCTGGCGGACGCCTGTGCGCTGGTGGCGGCGCGCGGCCGGCTGATGGACGCGCTGCCGAGCGGCGGGGCGATGCTGGCGGTCGAGGCCACCGAGGCCGAGGTTCGCGACGCGATCGGCGAGCGGCTGGACGTGGCGGCCGTCAACGGGCCGACCTCGGTGGTGGTCTCCGGTTCGGTCGAGGCGGTGGAGGAGCTGGCCGGGCGGTGGAAGGCCGAGGGCCGGCGAATCCGCCGGCTGACCGTCTCGCACGCCTTCCACTCGGCGCTGATGGAGCCGATGCTCGCCGAATTCTCGGCCGTCCTGGCGGAGTTGACCTTCGCCGAGCCGCGCATTCCGCTGCTGTCCAACGTCAGCGGGACGCTCGCCGAACCCGGGCTGCTCACCACCCCCGACTACTGGCTGCGCCAGGTCCGCGAGGCGGTCCGCTTCGCCGACGGCGTCACCCGCCTCGGCGAGCACGGCGTGACCCGCCTCCTGGAGCTGGGCCCCGACGGCGTGCTCTGCGGGCTGGCCCAGCAGACCCTCCCCGACGCCGTGCTCGCCCCGCTCCAGCGGGCCGGGCGGGACCAGGTGGACACGCTCTGGCACGGCCTCGGCCGGCTCTGGACGGCCGGTGCCCAGGTCGACTGGGCGGCGGCCCTGCCGGCCGGTCCGCACGCGGAACTGCCCACCTACGCCTTCCAGCGCGAGCGCTACTGGCCCCGGCCGGTCGCCGGGGCCGGCGACGTCGCGGCGCTCGGGCAACTGCCCGCCGGGCACCCGCTGCTGGGCGCCGTCCTGGCTCTGGCCGGGGACGGCGGCGCGGTGCTGACCGGACGGCTGTCCACGGCGAGCCACCCGTGGCTGGCCGACCACGTGGTGCTGGGCCGGACCGTGGTGCCCGGCACCGCGCTGGTCGAACTCGCGCTGCGGGCCGGCGAGCAGGTCGGCCGTACGGTGCTGGACGAACTGGTGGTGCGGTCCCCGCTCGCCCTCCCCGAACGGGGCGAGGCCCAGGTCCAGGTCCGGGTGACCGCGCCCGGCGACGGCGGCGACTGCCGGCTGGAGATCCACGCCCGGCCCGACACCGGTGACCGGACGCCCTGGACCTGCCACGCCACCGGCCTGCTGACCGAGGCCGCACCGGCCGAGCCCTTCGAACTGGCGGCCTGGCCGCCGCCGGCCGCCGAGCCGGTGCCGCTGGACGGCTTCTACGACACCCTGGCCGACAGCGGCTACGGCTACGGGCCGGCCTTCCGCGGCCTGCGCGCCGCCTGGCGGGCCGAGGACGCGGTCTACGCCGAGGTCGCGCTGCCCGAGGAGGCGGCGGACGAGGCCGCCGGCTTCGCCCTGCACCCGGCGCTGCTGGACGCGGCGCTGCACGCCGTCGGCTTCGCCGGCGGGAGCGAGGTCGAGGGCACCGCCCTGCCGTTCGCCTGGACCGGCGTGCGGGTGGACGCGGTGGGCGCCTCGGTGCTGCGGGCGCGGATCACCCGGACCGCCGAGGGCGTCGCGCTGCGGCTGGCCGACGGCACCGGAAGCCCGGTGGCCACCGTGCGTTCGCTGGTGATGCGCGAGGTGTCCCCGGAGGCGCTCGGCGCCACGGCCGACGCCGGACCGGACGCGCTGTTCGCGGTGGACTGGCGGCCGGTGCCCCCGGCGGCCGGTGCGGCCGAGCCGGACCTGACCGGGTGGGCCGCGGTCGGCGAGGCGGCCCCCGAGGGCGGGCCGGCCCGCCGCCACACCGACCTGGCGGCCCTGGTCGCCGCCCTGGAACAGGGCGCGGCCGTACCGTCGGTGACCGTCCTGGCCGTCTCCGCCGGTGCCGCCGGTGTTGACGGTGCGCTCGGGGCCGAGGCCGTGCACGGGGCGACCGCCCGGGTGCTCGGCGAGGTACGGGCCTGGCTGGCCGAGGAGCGGTTCGCCGACTCCCGGCTGGTGGTGCTCACCCGCGGGGCGACCCCGGCCGGGTCCGGCACCGGTGGCGAGGCCGACCCGGCCGGCGCCGCCGTGTGGGGACTGGTCCGCTCCGCGCAGACCGAGAACCCGGACCGGATCGTGCTGGTGGACGTCGAACCGCAGGGCGGCGCGGCCGACCCGTGGGCCGGCTGGCCCGCGCTGGTGGGCGGCGAGGAGCCCCAACTCGCGGTCCGCGGCGGCGACATCAGGGTGCCGCGACTGGTCCGGGAGGCCACCGTCGCCCGGCTGACCCCGCCGGAGCCCGCGGGCGCCTGGCGGCTCGGCCTCGCGGGGCGGGGCGCCGGACTGGAGGACGTGGCGCTGGTGCCCGCGCCGGACGCCGACGCGCCGCTGGGCGCGGACGAGGTCCGGGTCGCGGTGCGCTCGGCGGGCGTCAACTTCCGGGACGTGCTGATCGGTCTGGGCATGTACCCGGACCGGACGGCCGCGATGGGCTCCGAGGCCGCTGGCGTCGTGCTGGAGGTCGGCGCCGGAGTGACCGACCTCGCCCCGGGCGAGCGGGTCTTCGGCTTCTTCGCCGGTGGCGCGGCCGTCCGGGCCGTCACCGACCGGCGGCTGCTGGCCCGCGTCCCGCAGGGCTGGTCCTTCGCCCAGGCCGCCTCCGTACCGCTGGTGTTCGCCACCGCCTACTACGGGCTGCGCGACCTGGCCGACGCGCAGCGGGGCGAATCGGTGCTGGTGCACGCCGCGGCCGGCGGCGTCGGCATGGCGGCCGTCCAACTCGCCCGCCACTTCGGCCTGGAGGTGTTCGGCACCGCCAGTCCGGGCAAGTGGCGCACACTGCGGGAGCTGGGGCTGGACGAGGCGCACATCGCCTCCTCCCGCGACCTCGCCTTCGAGGAGCGGTTCCGCACCGCGACCGGCGGGCGCGGGGTCGACCTGGTGCTGAACTCGCTGGCCGGGGAGTTCACCGACGCCTCGCTGCGGCTGCTGGCCGAGGGCGGGCGCTTCCTGGAGATGGGCAAGACCGACGTCCGGCAGCCGGCCGGCCTCCGGTACCGGGCCTTCGACCTCGGCGACGCCGGACCGGCCCGGATGGGCGGCATCCTGCACGAGGTGATCGAGCTGTTCGAGGCCGGTGCGCTGCGGATGCTGCCGATCACCGCCTGGGACGTCCGGGACGCGGTCGGCGCCTTCCGGCACGTCAGCCAGGCCCGGCACGTCGGCAAGAACGTGCTGACGCTGCCGGTGGAGCCGGACCCCGAGGGCACGGTGCTGATCACCGGTGGCACCGGGACACTGGGCGGGCTGCTGGCCCGGCACCTGGCGGCCACGCACGGCGTGCGCCACCTGACCCTGCTGAGCCGCCGGGGCGCGGACGGCCCGGACGTGCGGGAACTCCTCGCCGAGCTGGGCGAGTCGGGCGCCCGGGCGGAGGTCGTCGCCTGCGACGCGGCCGACCGCACCGCCCTGGCCCAGGTGCTGGACGGCCTCGCCCGTCCGCTGACGGGCGTGGTGCACGCCGCCGGCGTGCTGGACGACGGGGTGTTCGGCACCCTGACGCCGGAGCGCCTCTCCCGGGTGCTGCGCCCGAAGGTGGACGCGGCGCTCAACCTGCACGAGCTGACGGCGCACCTCGACCTGTCGATGTTCGTGCTGTACTCCTCGGTGTCGGGCACCTTCGGCTCCGGCGGGCAGGCCAACTACGCGGCCGCGAACGCCTTCCTGGACGCCCTGGCCGCCCGGCGGACGGCCTCCGGCCAGGCCGGCCAGTCGCTGGCCTGGGGCCTGTGGGAGCAGGCCAGCGGGCTCACCGGCCACCTCGGGAAGGTCGACCAGGCCCGGGCCGGCAGCCTCAGCGCGCCGCTGTCCACCGCCCGGGCGCTCGCCCTGTTCGACCGGGCGCGCACCGCGGGCCGCTCCCACCTGGTGCCGGTCGACATCGACCTGGGCGTGCTGCGCGCCGCCGCCCACCCGGTGCCCGCGCTGCTGCGGGCGCTGGTGGGCCAACCGGTCCGCCGGGCCGCCGACAACCGGCGCCCGGACGGCCCGGCGCTGGCCGAGCGGCTGGCCGTGATGGCAGACGCCCAGCGCGACGCGGCCCTGCTGGACCTGGTCACCGGGAACGCCGCGGTGGTCCTCGGACACGGCTCGACGGACGCCGTCGCGGCCGACCGGCCGTTCAAGGACCTCGGGTTCGACTCGCTGACCTCGGTCGAGCTGCGCAACCGGCTGAACACCGCCACCGGCCTGCGGCTGCCCCCCACCCTGGTCTTCGACCACCCGACCCCGGCCGCGCTCGCCCGCCACCTGCGGGAGAGCCTGCTGCCGCAGGCCGACCCGGTGGAGGACCTGCTCGGCCGGCTGGCCGGAATGGAGGCCGATCTGGTCGCGCTGGCCGGGGCGGAACGGGCCGGGGCCCGCGCCAGGCTGGAGCAGCTGCTCGACCGGCTGCGGGACGCCGACGGGCCGCAGCCGGAGCACGACGACAGCGACCTGGAGTCCGCGACGGCCGAGGACATCTTCGCCCTGATCGACGACGAGCTGGGGAGCTGACGGCGGGCCGGCGGGGCGTTCCGGGTCAGGTCACCAGACCGCGCCGGAACGCCTCGCCGACCGCGCCCGCCCGGTCGCGGACCCCGAGCTTGTCGTAGATCCGCAGCAGGTGCGTCTTGACGCTGGCCTCGGTGATGAACAGCTTGCCGGCGACCTCCTTGTTGGAGGAGCCGTGGGCGACCAGCCGCATCACCTCCAGCTCACGGGCGCTCAGCACGCCGAGGCTGGGCCGGCGCACCCGGTCCATCAGCCGTTTGGTGATGGCGGGGGAGAGCATCGCGTCGCCCCGGGCCGCGACCCGGGCCGCGCGCAGCAGCTCCTCGGTGGGCGCGTCCTTCAGCAGGTAGCCGGTGGCGCCGGCCTCGATCGCGGGCAGCACGTCGTTGTCGGTGTCGAAGGTGGTCAGCACCAGCACCCGCACCTCGGGCGCGCTCTCGCCGAGCCGGTGGATCGCGGTGACGCCGTCCATCACCGGCATGCGCAGGTCCATCAGCACCAGGTCGGGCTTCAGTTCGGCGACCCGGTCGAGCGCCTCGGCGCCGTTGCCGGCCTCGCCGACGACCTCGAACTCCGGGCTGTTGGCGAACGCGCCGCGCAGGCCGTCCCGGACGATCGGGTGGTCGTCGACGATCAGCAGCCGTACGGGGGCGGGCTGTTCGCTCATGCGCCGCCGCCCCGGCGGATCGCGGGCACGCTCGCGTTCACCGCGGTGCCCGAGCCCGGGGTGCTCTCCACGGTCAGTGTCCCGAGCACCCGGTCGAGCCGTCGGCGCAGGCCGTCCAGCCCGTACCCGCTGTCGCCGTCGGCGGGCGGCGGCCCGTCGAGGTCGGTCACGGTGAAGCCGACCCCGTCGTCGTGAACGTCCAGCATGACCGTGTCCTCCAGGTAGGAAATGGTCAGTCTGACCTTACTGGCAGCGGCGTGCTTCGCGGTGTTCGCCAGGGTCTCCTGGGCGGCACGGAACAGGGCGACCTCGATCTCCGTCAGCAGCGGGACGGGATCACCGGTGGTCTCCACCGAGGCCGGCACGCCCGCACGCGCCGACCAGCGCTGGGCCAGCTCCCGGATCGCGTTCGGCAGGTGCGCCTCCTCCAGCTCCGCCGGCCGCAGCGCGGCCACCGAGCGCCGGGCCGCGGTGAGGCTCTCCCGGGCCAGCCCCCGGGCCTGTTCGAGGTGCCACTCGCGCTGCTCGGGCTGCGGTCGGGCCCGGTCGGCGGCCTGGAGCTGGGTGATGATGCCGGCCAGTCCCTGGGCGATGGTGTCGTGGATCTCCCGGGCCATCCGCTCGCGTTCGTCCTGGATGCCCGCCTCCCGGGCCTGGATCAGCAGTTGGGCGTGCAGGCCGTTGTTCTCGCCGATCACCGTCTTCAACTCCGTGACCAGCCGGCAGCGTTCCTCGCTGCGCTCGTTGAAGCGGTGCGACAGGTTGCCGAACAGGCCGATCAGGCAGGTCTGGAGGCAGACCGAGGCGGCGGCGATGGCGATCCGCCGGGAGCTGTCCGGCACCCCGCCGGGGATCAGGTTGATGATCAGCGAGGTGGCGCCGACGCTGACGAAGGCCCACTGCGGCGGGAGCAGGTCGTAGGCCTGGACGAACCCGATCACGGCGAACACGAAGAAGATCGGGTGCTGGGTCATCAGCAGTGCGGCCAGCACCAGCTGGCCCGCCACGTAGGTCAGCATCGGGCCGGTGCGGCCCGTCCACTGCGGCGACCGCAGGGTGTACATCGCCAGCGTCCACGCGGCGGTCACCGCGACCAGCGGGAAGACGGTGACGCGGGCGGTGGCCGCCCCCTCCTCCGGCTGCACGACGCACAGCACGGTGGCCACGCCCAGCAGCACGACGGGAAGGGGGGTGAGGAAGCGACGCAGGTCGATCGGTTCGGCGCTCTTCATGGTGCTGCTCCTCGGCCCCCGCTGCTTCCCCGGCTCCCGCCCCGCCGCGACCGCCCGTGACCGCGGACCTCCACCCTAGGCCTACTCCCGGAGCGGACCTCCGGCCCGGGCCTACTCCCAGCGGAAGAGCCGTGCGGCCGCGACACCGAAGACCACCGTGTAGCCGACGAGGACCAACAGGGCCGTGGTGCCCGGCAGGTGACCCTTGGCCACGTCGCCGAAGGCCTGGACGGAGGCGCCGAGCGGGGTGAAGTCACCGATCCGGTTGACCGCGGCGGGCATCTGGTCGCGGGGCACGTACAGGCCCGCGAAGAACATCAGCGGGAAGAACAGCATGCTGCCCGCGCCGGTGGCGGCCTTGGTGGTCTTGAGCACCGAGGCGACGAACAGCCCGATGGACAGCACCGCGGTGGCCGAGAGCAGGAAGGTCAGCGCGAAGCCGAGCGGGTTGCTCGGCAGCTTGACGTCCCACAGCAGGCGCGCGGTCGCGAGCACCAGGAGGGTGGTGGCGATCGCCACGGTGATCTGGACCACCAACTGGGCGATCAGCACCCGGGCCGGGCCCACCGGCGTGGTCGACAGCCGGCGCAGGATGCCCTTCTCCCGGTAGCCCACCAGGTAGCCCGGGGTGATGAACAGGCCGGTCATCGCGAAGGCCAGCACCACGGTGACGGGCGTGTAGGAGTCGATGGCGCGCTGGCCGAGCTCGGCCTTGAACTCGCGGGAGGACGGGATGCTGCCGATGATCACCACCAGGGCGACCGGGAAGAGCAGCGTCCAGAAGTACGCGGCGGGGTCTCGCAGGAAGAGCTTGAACTCCACGGCCGTGAGCCGGTTCATCGCCCGCACGGGGGGCCTCCTTCTAGGGGTCGGGGGTCGGCTACGGGCCGGGGATCAGTGGGAGGGGTGGTCGAACCGGCGGCCGGTCAGGGCGAGGAACGCGTCCTCCAGACTGGCCAGCTCCGCGCGCAGGTCGGCCGCGACGATCTGGTTGCGGGCGAGCGCCGAGGTGACGGCGTACACCAGGTTGCCCGTGCCGGTGACCTCCACCTGGGAGCCGTGCCGCTGGACCGAGGTCACCTCGGGGAGCGAGGTGAGGATGTGGTCGTCGAGCGGGGAGGTCGGGCGGAAGCGCACCTTCTGCTCGGCGCCCACCCCGGCCACCAGGCCGGCGGGGGTGTCCAGCGCGACGATCCGGCCGCCGTCGATCAGGGCCAGCCGGTCGCAGAGCCGCTCGGCCTCCTCCATGAAGTGGGTGACCAGGACGACGGTGATGCCCCGGGCGCGGACCTGCTCGATCAGCTCCCAGGTGTCCCGCCGGGCCGCCGGGTCCAGACCGGTGGTCAGCTCGTCCAGCACGGCCACCTTCGGGTTGCCGACCAGCGCCAGCGCGATGGACAGCCGCTGCTTCTGGCCACCGGAGAGGCTGGCGAACGGACTGTTCATCTTGTCCAGCAGGTTCAGCTCGGCGAGCAGCTCCCGCCAGTCGGCGTGGTCGTCGTAGAAGGAGGCGTACAGCTCCATCGCCTCGGCGACCCGCAGCTTGTCCGGCATCTCGCTCTTCTGCAGCTGCATGCCCAGGATGCGGTGCAGCTTGGCGGCGTCGCGCTGGGGGTCCAGGCCGTGCACCGAGATGCTCCCGCCGCCGGGCTTGCGCAGCCCGGCGATGCACTCGACCGTCGTGGTCTTCCCGGCGCCGTTGGGGCCGAGGATGCCGAAGATCTCCCCCTCCTGCACCTCGAACGAGATGTCGTCCACGACGACCTTCTGGCCGTACTGCATCCGCAGGTTCGAAACGACGATCGCTGGCACGGTCTTGGTCTCCGTTCTCCGAGGTCCCACCAGTGTCCGGCCCGCACCGCCGCGCCCGGATCGACCTGGTGATATCCATCCGGTGGAACTTCCCGCGATCGAACGGTTGACACCCGGATCCGACCCGCGCGGCCCCGGACGTCGCGACCGGCTCCCGGGCCCGGCCCCTAATCACCTGCCCGGGCCCCGGATAGGGGTGTCGGCCCTGTGACGGCCATGCCTACGCTCGGCCCCATTCGCGGAGGCTGAAGGGGCACGGGACGATGGAGTCGAGTGAGCGGCAACTCCGGGCGCAGATGCGCTTCTTCCACGACCTGGTGCGCAAGCTCGCCGCCCAGGGCGATCCCTACGCGAAGGTGCTGAGCGCGCCGGACAACCCCTACCCCGCGTACGAGGAGATCCGGGCGCGGGGCCGGGTCTACCGCAGCCCGCTGGGCACCTGGGTCACCACCGACCACGAACTCGCCAACCAGGTGCTGCGGGACAAGCGCTTCGGCGTGCGCAAGGCCGACGGCGAGAAGGTGCCGGAGTTCATGAACTTCGACAACTCCATGCTCGGCCTCGACCCGCCGGACCACACCCGGCTGCGCCGGATGACCATGCCCACCCTCAACCCGCGCGTCGTCGAGCGCTGGCGCGGCCGGGCCGAGGAGATCTGCCACCGGCTGATCGACGACATCCTGGCCCAGGGCGACCGGTTCGACCTGATGACCGCCTTCGCCCACCACCTGCCGACCGCGGTGATCGGCGACCTGGTCGGCATCCCCGAGGAGGACCGGGAGCACTTCCACCACCTCAGCCGGGAGATCGTCCCGCTGCTGGACGGTGTGGTCACCTACGAGAAGGCGCGCAGCGTGGACGCCGCCATCGCCGGGATGACCGAGCTGTTCACCCGGATCGTCGAGCAGCGCCGGGTCGAGCCGCGCGAGGACATGATCAGCCGGATGCTGCCGCTGGTCGACGAGGGCAGCCTGAGCATGGACGAACTGCTGCCGCTGTGCATGTTCCTGCCGCTGGCCGGCACCGAGACCACCGTCAACCTGATCGGCAACGGCATCCTGGCGCTGCTGCGCCACCCCGAGCAGTGGCGGATGGTGGCCGAGGACCCGGAACTGGCCCAGAACGTGGTCAACGAGACGCTGCGCCACGACCCGCCGGTGCAGACCTACCGGCGGATCGTCCACGAGCCGGTCGAGCTGGGCGGTGTCGTGCTGCCCGTCGACAGCGAGCTGGCGATCGTGGCCGCCGGGGCCAACCGGGACCCGCAGGTCTTCCCCGACCCCGCCCGCTTCGACATCACCCGGGTCAGCCGCAACGACACCCTGGCGTTCTCGGCCGGCATCCACTACTGCCTGGGCGCGCCGCTGGCCAGGTTCGAGGCCGAGGTGGCCTACCGGACCCTCATCTCCCGGATGCCCGGGCTGCGGCAGGCCGGGCCGGTGCGCCGGCGGGGCTCCTTCATCATTCGCGGCCTGCGGGAGTTCCCGCTGTCGGCGAGCTGACCCGGCGTCGGCGCACGGCTCCCCGGCGCGGGTCGGCCGCGACCGCACCACGACCGCGTACGGCGCGACCCGCGCACACGGCACTTCCCAGTGGAGGGATCATGGCGGACCCGATCATCCTCGCCGAAGGACTGCACAAGCACTTCGGCGAGGTCCACGCCCTACGAGGGCTCGACCTCGCCGTCCCGGCCGGGACGGTCTGCGGGGTGCTCGGCCCCAACGGCGCCGGCAAGACCACCGCGGTGAACATCCTCGCGACCCTGATGGACCCGGACGCCGGGCACGCCCGGATCGCCGGGCTGGACGTGGTCCGCGAGGCCGACCGGGTGCGCTCGGTGATCGGCCTGGCCGGGCAGTTCGCCGCGGTGGACGAGAAGCTGACCGGCCGCGGCAACCTGCGGATGTTCGGCCGGCTCTACCACCTGCCCCGTCGGCAGGTGCACCAGCGGGCCGACGAACTCCTGGAGCGCTTCGGCCTGATGGAGGCGGCCGACCGGCAGGTGCGCGGCTACTCCGGCGGCATGCGCCGCCGGCTCGACCTCGTCGCCAGCCTGATCCTGCGCCCCCAGGTGCTCTTCCTGGACGAGCCGACCACCGGCCTCGACCCGCGCAGCCGCGGCGAGATCTGGGACTGCGTGCGGGAGCTCGTCGCCGAGGGCACCACCGTGCTGCTCACCACCCAGTACCTGGACGAGGCCGACCAACTGGCCGACGACATCGCGGTGGTGGACTACGGCCGGGTGATCGCCGAGGGCACCCCCGACCAACTCAAGTCGACGATCGGCAACCGCTTCGACGTGGTCGTCGAGGACCCGGCGCTGCTGCCGCAGGCCTCCGCCGTGCTGCACCGGCTGACCGGGGCCGAGCCGACCGGGACCGGCGAGAACAGCCTGAGCGTGCCGTCCGCGGACGGCACCGTGCGGGTCGCCGAACTCGTCCGGGAGCTGGACCGGGCGGGGATCGAGGTCGCCGACGTCAGCCTGCGCCGCCCCACCCTCGACGAGGTGTTCCTGCGCCTGACCGACCGCTCGGCCCCGGCCGACACCGAAACCGACGGCGACGCCCCGGCCGGCGCCCGAGCCGACGACAGAGTCAAGGACCACGCCTGATGACCGTCCAGATCACCCCCGTTGCCCGCCGGACCCCGGTGACCCGCCTGCGCTGGGCGCTGTCGGACGGCTTCGTCCTCGTCGGGCGCGAGTTCAGCCGGCTGCGCCAGGAGCCCGGCTCACTGATCGCCGCCCTGATCTTCCCCGCCGTGATGGTGCTGCTGTTCGGCTACGTCTTCGGCAGCGCCATCCGGATTCCGGGCGGCGGTGACTACCGCGCCTACCTGATGCCCGGGCTGTTCGCCATGGTGACGGCCAGTTCGGTGGTGGCGGTGATCGAGAGGGTCGCCGCCGACGTCTCGCGCGGACTGATGAGCCGGTTCCGCTCGATGCCGATGTCGCGGGTCGCGGTCGCCTTCGGGCACACCGCCTCCGACATGGTCGGCGGCCTGCTCAGCGTGGCCATCATGGCGGTGGCCGGCCTGCTGGTCGGCTGGCGCGCGTCCGACGGGCTGCTGAACGCCCTGGCCGGCTTCGGGCTGCTGGTGCTGATGCGCTACGCGCTCAGCTGGGTCGGCTGCTTCTTCGGCCTGAAGGTCCCCAACGAGCAGATGGCGCAGCAGCTCACGCTGCTCGTGATGCCGGTGACCATGCTGTCGAACGCCTTCGTGCCGACCGACGGGATGCCCGCCTGGCTGCGGTTCATCGCCGAGTGGAACCCGCTCAGCGCCCTGACCGCCGGCTGCCGCGAGCTGTTCGGCAACCCGGGGACGGTGACCGGCTCGCACGCCTGGCCGGTGGACCACCCGGTGGCCGCGACGCTGCTGTGGTCGGTGGGCCTCCTGGTGGTCTTCGTGCCGCTGTCGGTGCGGTCGTTCCAGCGCAAGAACCGCTGACCCGGCGAACCCCGCACCGCCCGGTGGGAATCCCCGGGACCGGGGTCCCCGGCCGGAAGTCCCCGGACCGGCACCCCTAACTGTGGGGCCGGTACCGGGGGCCGGCATCCGCCCTGCTTAGGGGTTGGTGCCGGTCGGTTCGCTCCCTAAGCTCGCGGATGACGCGCCATCGGGTACGCCGGGGAATTCCACCCGGCGGACCGCGGTGGCCCTTGCGAAACGCCAATCCGCCCAGGTCGACGGGTGGGCAATTCCACCCGTGAATTCCGTTCGGCTATTTCCGGCGCATTACGTGTTGAGGTGTCCCATGCCTGAGGTCCATGCCGATGACGCTGCCATCGCCGTCGTAGGACTCGCCTGCCGACTGCCGGGCGCCGCGACCCCGCGGGCCTTCTGGAAGCTGCTGTGCGACGGCGTGGAAGCGATCGGTGACGTCCCCCTCGACCGGGGCGACCTCGCCGAGCGGGACGTCCCGCGCCGCGGCGGCTTCCTCGACCGGATCGACGGGTTCGACCCGGGCTTCTTCGGCATCTCGCCGCGCGAGGCCACCGCCATGGACCCGCAGCAGCGGCTCATGCTGGAGCTGAGCTGGGAGGCGCTGGAGGACGCCCGGATCGTGCCGGACGCCCTGCGCGGCAGCCGGACCGGCGTCTTCGTCGGCGTGATGGCCTCCGACTACGCCACCCTCGCCCAGCGCGGCGGCGCCGCGCAGATCGGCCCGCACTCGCTGGCCGGCCTGCAGCGCGGCCTGATCGCCAACCGGGTCTCCTACGCCGTCGGCCTGCGCGGCCCCAGCATGACCGTCGACGCCGGACAGTCCTCCTCCCTGGTCGCGGTGCACGTCGCCGCCGACAGCCTGCGGCGCGGCGAGGCCACCCTCGCCCTGGCCGGCGGCGTGCACCTGATCGCGGCCCCGGAGAGCACCGTCAGTGCGGCCCGCTTCGGCGCGCTCTCCCCGGACGGCCGCTGCTACACCTTCGACGAGCGGGCCAACGGCTACGTCCGCGGCGAGGGCGGCGTGGTCGTCGCCCTCAAGACCGTCGCCCGGGCCGTCGCCGACGGCGACCGGATCTACGCCGTCATCCGCGGCAGCGCCGTCAACAACGACGGCGGCGGCGACAGCCTGACCACCCCCAGCCGCGACGCCCAGGCCGACGTGCTCGGCGCCGCCTACCGGCGCGCCGGGATCGCCCCCGACGCGGTGCGCTACGTCGAACTGCACGGCACCGGCACGGCCGTCGGCGACCCGGTCGAGGCGGCGGCCCTCGGCGCCGTCCTCGGCGCCGGCCGCACCCCCGACGCCGCGCTGCGGGTCGGCTCCGCCAAGACCAACATCGGCCACCTCGAAGGCGCCGCCGGCGCGGCCGGCCTGCTCAAGGCCGTCCTGTCGGTGGCCAACCGGCAGCTCCCGCCGAGCCTCAACTTCGAACGGCCCAACCCGCGCATCCCCCTGGACGACCTCGGTCTGCGGGTGCAGACCGCCCTCGAACCCTGGCCCGAGGGCCCGCGGATCGCGGGTGTCAGCTCCTTCGGCATGGGCGGCACCAACTGCCACGTCGTGCTCACGGAGTGGCCCGGCCGGGCCGAGGACCCGCGCGAGCGGACCGCCGACGCCGACGCGCCGGTGCTCTGGCCGCTGTCGGGCCGCACCGAGGACGCGCTGCGCGAGCAGGCCGCCCGGCTGCGCGCCCACCTGGAGGCCACGCCCGCCGCCGACCCGGCCGACGTCGGCCACTCGCTGGCCACCACCCGCGCGGCCTTCGGCCACCGGGCCGCCGTGCTCGGCCGCGGCCGGGACGAACTGCTGCGCCGCCTCGGCTCGCTGGCCGCCGGCGAGCCGGTGCGCGGGGTGGTCTCGGGGGAGACGGACGAGGGCCGCACGGCCTTCCTGTTCACCGGCCAGGGCGCGCAGCGGGTCGGCATGGGCCGGGGCCTGTACGAGGCCCACCCCGCCTTCGCGACCGCCTTCGACGAGCTGTGCGCGGAGCTCGACCCGCTGCTCGGCGGATCGGTCCGCAGCGTGGTGTTCGCGGGTGCGGAGGACCTGGACCGGACGGTGTGGGCGCAGGCCGGGCTGTTCGCGGTCGAGGTGGCGTCGTTCCGGTTGCTCGAATCCTGGGGCGTGGCACCGGAGTTCCTGCTCGGGCACTCGATCGGTGAGATCGCGGCCGCCCATGTGGCGGGCGTGTTCTCGCTCGCCGACGCGTGCGCCCTGGTGGCGGCGCGGGGCCGGCTGATGCAGGCGCTGCCGAGCGGCGGGGCGATGCTGGCGGTGCAGGCCGCCGAGGCCGAGGTGCGCTCGGAGATCGGTGACCGCCTGGACGTGGCGGCCGTCAACGGCCCGACCTCCGTGGTGGTTTCCGGTCCGACCGAGGTGGTGGAGGAGTTCGCGGCCCGCTGGCGGGCCGAGGGCCGCAAGACCAGCCGGCTGACGGTCTCGCACGCCTTCCACTCGGCGCTGATGGAGCCGATGCTCGCCGAATTCGCCGCCGTGCTCGCGGAGTTGACCTTCGCCGAGCCGCGCATCCCGGTCGTCTCCAACCTGACCGGCGGGATCGCCGAGCCCGGGCTGCTCACCACCCCCGACTACTGGGTCCGCCAGGTCCGCGAGGCCGTCCGCTTCGCCGACGGCGTCGACACCCTGCACCGCGAGGGCGTCACCCGCTTCCTCGAAGTCGGCCCGGACGGCGTGCTCTGCGCGATGGCCCGGCAGGCCGGCGCCCAGGGCCTGCTGGCCCCGGCCCTGCGCAAGGACCGCGACGACGCGGAGACCCTGCTCGGCGCCGTCGCCCGGCTCTACACCGCCGGCGCGCCGCTGGACTGGGACGCCCTCTTCGCGGGCCACGCCCCCCGACCGGTCGACCTGCCCACCTACGCCTTCCAGCGCCGCCGCTTCTGGCTGGACGCGGCCGCCCGTCCGGCCGTCGAACCCGCTCCCGCCGCGCCGGCCCCGGTCGAGGCCCCGACCGGGCCCGCCGCCGAGCGGCGGGACGAGCGGGCGCTGCTGCACCAGATCCGCGCCCAGGTCGCCGCCGTCCTCGACTACGAGACCCCCGGCGACGTGGACGCCCGGCTCACCTTCCGCGACCTGGGCTTCGACTCGCTCACCGCCGTGGAACTGCGCGACCGCCTCGCCGCGGCCACCCGGCTGCGGCTGCCGGACTCCCTGGTCTTCGACCACCCGACCCCGCTGCGCCTGGCCGAGCACCTGTCCGGCCTGCTCTACGGCGAGCCCGCCGCCGTCGCGCCCGCGACGCCCGCCCCCGGCGCCGTGAGCGCCGAGCCGATCGCGATCGTCGCGATGAGCTGCCGCTACGCGGGCGGCATCGACACCCCCGAGACCCTGTGGCAGGCGGTCCTCGACGGCCGCGACCTGGTCACCGGCTTCCCCGAGGACCGCGGCTGGGACATCGCGGGCGTCTACGCCGACGAGGGCCGCAACCCGACCGGCACGCTCACCCCCGCCGGGGCGTTCCTGACCGACGCGACCCGCTTCGACGCGGCGTTCTTCGGCATCTCCCCGCGCGAGGCCCTCGCCATGGACCCGCAGCAGCGGCTCCTGCTGGAGACCGCCTGGGAGGCCGTCGAGCGCCTCGGCGTCGACCCGGCCGTGCTGCGCGGCAGCCGCACCGGCGTGTTCGTCGGCGCCACCGCCCAGGACTACGGCCCCCGGCTGCACCAGGCCCCGGCCGACCTCGAAGGCCACCTGCTGACCGGCAACACCGCGAGCGTCGCCTCCGGCCGGATCGCCTACGTGCTCGGCCTGGAGGGCCCGGCGGTCACCGTCGACACGGCCTGCTCCTCCTCGCTGGTCGCCCTGCACCTCGCCGCCCAGTCGCTGCGCCTCGGCGAGTGCGACATGGCCCTGGCCGGCGGCGCCACCGTGCTGGCGACGCCCGGCATGTTCATCGAGTTCAGCAAGCAGCAGGGCCTGTCGGCCGACGGCCGCTGCAAGGCCTTCGCCGAGGGCGCCGACGGCACCGGCTGGGGCGAGGGCGTGGGCCTGCTGGCCCTGGAGCGGCTCTCCGACGCCGAGCGGCTGGGCCACCCGGTGCTCGCGGTGATCCGCGGCAGCGCCATCAACCAGGACGGCGCCTCCAACGGCCTCGCCGCGCCGAACGGCCCCTCCCAGGAGCGGGTGATCCGCCAGGCGCTGGCCGGCGCCGGGCTCGCCGCCGCCGACGTGGACGCCGTCGAGGCGCACGGCACCGGCACCGCCCTCGGCGACCCGATCGAGGCCCAGGCGCTGCTGGCCACCTACGGCCGGGACCGCGCCGCCGAGGACCCGCTCTGGCTCGGCTCGGTGAAGACCAACATCGGGCACACCCAGGCCGCCGCCGGCGTCGCCGGGATCATCAAGATGGTGCAGGCGATGCGGCACGGCACGCTGCCGCGCACCCTGCACGCGGACACCCCCTCCAGCCGGGTGGACTGGAGCGCCGGCGGCGTCCGGCTGCTGACCGAGGCCCGGGACTGGCCCGAGCGCGGACGTCCGCGCCGCGCCGCGGTCTCCTCCTTCGGCATCAGCGGCACCAACGCCCACATGATCGTCGAGAGCGTGCCGCAGGACGCCCCGGCGGCCCCCGCCGCCACCGGGACCGGCCCGCTGCCGTTCCCGCTCTCCGCCCACGGCGACGCCGCGCTGCGCGCCCAGGCCGCCCGGCTGGCCGAGGCCGTCCGCGCCGGCGCCGGGCCGGCCGCCGCCGCGTCCCTCGCCGACCTCGGCCTGTCGCTGACCGCCCGGGCCGCCTTCGACCGGCGCGCCGTGGTGGTCGCCGCCGACCGCGAGCAGCTGCTGGCCGGCCTGGACGCGCTGACCCGGGAACTGCCCGCCGCCAACCTGACCACCGGCACGGCCGGCGCCCCCGACGGCCCCGTATTCGTCTTCCCCGGCCAGGGCTCCCAGTGGGAGGGCATGGCCGCCGAGCTGTACGCCTCCTCCGAGGTCTTCCGCGCCGAGCTCACCGCGTGCGCCGAGGCCCTCGCCCCGCACACCGACTGGTCGCTGATCGACGTGCTGCACGGCGCCCCCGGCGCCCCCTCGCTGGAGCGCGTCGACGTGGTGCAGCCCGCGCTGTTCGCCGTGATGGTGTCGCTGGCGAAGCTCTGGCGGCACTCCGGCGTCGTCCCCGCCGCCGTGATCGGCCACTCCCAGGGCGAGATCGCCGCCGCGCACGTCGCCGGCGGCCTCACCCTGGCCGACGCCGCCCGGATCGTCGCCCTGCGCAGCCGCTACCTGCGCGCCATCGCGGGCACCGGGGGCATGGCGTCGATCCCGCTGCCGACCGCCGAGGTCGAGGCGCGCATCGCCCGCTTCGACGGCCGGATCACCGTCGCCGCGCACAACGGCCCGTCCGCCACCGTGGTCGCGGGGGAGGCCGAGGCCCTCGACGAGTTCGTCGCCCAGTGCCAGGCCCAGGACGTCCGCGCCCGGCGCGTTCCGGTCGACTACGCCTCGCACTCGCCGGCCGTCGACCCGCTGCGCGAGGAGCTGGCCGAGGCCCTCGCCGGGATCGAGCCGCGCGAAGGCCACACGGCCTTCTGGTCCACCGTCACCGGCGGCCTGCTGGCGACCACCGCACTCGACACCGACTACTGGTTCCGCAACCTGCGCCAGGTGGTGCGTTTCGAGCCCACCGTGCGGGCGCTGCTCGCGGCCGGCCACCACACCTTCGTCGAGTCCAGCCCGCACCCCGTGCTCACCGTCGGCGTCCAGGAGACCCTGGAGGCCGACGGCCGCGGCGGCGCCGCCCTCGGCACCCTGCGCCGCGACCACGGCGGCCCCGAGCGGTTCCTCGGCGCGCTCGCCGAGGCGTACGTCGCCGGCGTCGCGGTGGACTGGGCGGACGCCTTCCCCGGCTCCGCCCGGCGGGTCCCGCTGCCCACCTACCCCTTCCAGCGCGAGCGGTACTGGCTGGCGCCCGGCGCCGGCTCGACCGACGCCACCGGTCTCGGCCTCGACCCCGCCGACCACCCGCTGGCCGGCGCCGCCGTCACCCTCGCGGGCGACGACACCCTCGTCCTCACCGGCCGGCTCGCCACCGCCGACCAGCCCTGGCTCGCCGACCACGTGGTCAACGGCGCGGTCGTGCTGCCCGGCTCCGCGCTCGTCGACCTCGCGCTGCACGCGGGCCTGCGCTGCGGCCACCCGCACCTGGAGGAGCTCACCCTCCAGAGCCCGCTGGTCCTCCCGGCCGACGGCTCCGTCCAGATCCAGGTGGTGCTGCTGCCGCCGGACGAGGCGGGCCGCCGCCCCGTCACCGTCCACTCCCGCCCGCGGGCCGCCGCCGAGGACCGCCCCTGGACCTGGCACGCCACCGGCGCGCTGATCGCCGGGCCGACCGCCGCGCCCGCACCGCAGGGCGCCTGGCCGCCCGCCGGCGCCGTCCCGCTCACGGTCCAGGACGTCTACCCCGGCCTGGCCGGGCGCGGCTACGCCTACGGCCCGGCCTTCCAGGGCCTGACCGCCGCCTGGCGGCGCGGCGAGGAGCTGTTCGCCGAGGTCACCCTCCCCGAGACGCTCCCGACCGAGGGCTTCGGCATCCACCCGGCGCTGCTGGACGCCGCGCTGCACGTGCTGCTGCTCGACGGCGACCCGGCGACCACCCGGCTCGCCTTCTCGTTCGCCGGCGTCCGGCTGCACGCCGCCGGGGCCACCGCCGTCCGGGTGCACGCCGCGCCCGCCGGCCCCGAGGGCGGCTACGCCGTCACGCTGAGCGACCCGGCGGGCGCCGCCGTCCTGGACGTCGACGCGCTCGTCCTGCGGGCCGTCGACCCGGAGCGGTCGGCCGCCGGCCGGAGCACCGCCGACCCGCTCCACCGGCTCGACTGGATCCCCGCCGCCACCGCCGCCACCGGCGGCGCCGTCCGGACCGCCCCGGCCGACCTCGCCCAGGGCCTGCCGCCGCTCGACGGCGGCCCGGCGCCCGAGGCCGTCCTCCTCCCGGTCACCGGCGACCCCGACGCCCCCGCCGAGAGCGCGCACGCCCTGACCCGCAGCGCCCTCGGGCTGATCCAGGCCTTCCTCGCCGAGGAGGGCCGGGCCGACTCCCGACTCGTCCTGCTCACCCGGCAGGCCCTCGCCACCGGCCCGGACGAGGAGGTGCGCGACCTCGCCGCGGCCGCCGTCCTCGGCCTGGCCCGCAGCGCCCAGATCGAGCACCCCGGCCGCATCCTGATCCTCGACCACGACGGCGAGCGGCCCACCGACGAGGCCCTGCGCGACGCCCTCGCCGGCGACGAGCCGCAGCTCGCGCTGCGCGCCGGCCGCCTGCTGGCGCCGCGGCTGGTCAAGGCCGGACCCGCCCCGCTCGCCGGGGCCGAGCCCGCCCGCACCCCGTTCGACCCGGACGGCACCGTCCTGCTGACCGGCGGCACCGGCGCCATCGGCCGCGTGCTGGCCCGGCACCTGGTCACCGCGCACGGGGTCCGCCACCTGCTGCTGGTCGGCCGCCGCGGCCTGCCCGCCGGGGAACTCGCGGAGCTGACCGCCGGGCTGGACGCCGAGGTCACCGCCGCCGCCTGCGACGCGGCCGATCCGGCCGCCCTGGCCGCCCTGCTGGCCGCCGTCCCGGCCGAGCACCCGCTCACCGCCGTGGTGCACGCCGCCGGCGTGGTCGACGACGCCTCCGTGCAGCGGCTGCGCCCCGAGCAGCTGGACGCCGTGCTGCGCCCCAAGGCCGACGCGGCCTGGAACCTGCACCGGCTCACCCGCGACCTCGACCTGAGCGCGTTCGTGCTCTTCTCCTCGCTGGCCAGCACCGTCGGCGCCGCCGGCCAGGGCAGCTACGGCGCCGCCAACGGCTTCCTCGACGCGCTCGCCCAGCACCGGCACGCCCTCGGGCTGCCCGCCCAGGCGCTGCTCTCCGGCCTCTGGGCGCACGGCGAGGGCATGGGCGGCCGGCTCGGCGAGGCCGACCGGGCCCGCCTGGTCCGCGGCGGCCTGGCACCGATGACCGCCGAGCAGGGCCTCGCGCTCTTCGACGCGGCCCTCGCCGACGGCCGCCCGCTGATCGCCCCGGCCCGGATCGCGGTCGCCGAGGCGGCCGGGCGCGCCGAGGCCGTCCCCGCGGTGCTGCGCGGCCTGATCCGCACCCCGCTGCGCCGGGCGTCGGCCGCCGCGGCGGCGAGCGGCCTGGCCGACCGGCTGACCGTGCTGCCCGCCGCCGACCGCCGCCGCACCCTGCTGGACCTGGTCCGCTCCAGTGCCGCGACCGCGCTGGGCCACGCCGACCCGGCCGGGATCGCGGTGGACGGTGCGTTCAAGGCGCTCGGCTTCGACTCGCTGATCGCGGTGGAGTTCCGCAACCGGCTGAACGCGGCGTCGGGCCTGCGGCTGCCCACCACCGTCGCCTTCGACCACCCCACGCCGAACGCGCTCGCCGACCACCTGCTCGCCCTGCTGACCGACGCCACCGGCACCGGCCCGGCGCCGACGGCGGCCAGGGCCGCGACCGCCGCCCCGGGCGAGCCGATCGCGATCGTCGCGATGGGCTGCCGCTTCCCCGGCGGCATCGGCTCGCCCGAGGAGCTGTGGCAGGTCGTCGCCGAACGCGGCGACATGATCTCCACCCTGCCCGCCAACCGCGGCTGGGACCTCGACCGGCTGTACCACGCGGACCCCGACGAGCCGGGCCGCTCGTACACCCGTGAGGGCGGCTTCCTGTACGACGCGGACCTGTTCGACGCCGCGTTCTTCGGCATCTCGCCGCGCGAGGCGGCCGCCGCGGACCCGCAGCAGCGGCTGCTGCTGGAGACGGCCTGGGAGGTCGTCGAGCGCGCCGGGATCGACCCGACCACGCTGCGGCACAGCGCCACCGGCGTGTTCACCGGTGTCGCCACCCAGGAGTACGGCCCGCGGATGGACCATGCCCTGGAGAACTACGGGGGCTACCGGGTCACCGGCAGCGCGGGCAGCGTCGCCTCCGGCCGGGTGGCGTACGCGCTCGGCCTGGAGGGCCCGGCGGTCACCGTCGACACCGCCTGCTCCTCCTCGCTGGTCGCGCTGCACCTCGCGGTCCAGTCGCTGCGGGGCGGCGAGTGCGACCTCGCCCTGGCCGGCGGCGCCGCCGTGATGTCCACCCCGGGCCTGTTCATCGAGTTCAGCCGACTGCGCGGACTGTCCGAGGACGGCCGCTGCCGGGCCTTCGGTTCGGGTGCGGACGGCTTCGGGCTGGCCGAGGGCGTCGGCCTGGTCATGCTGGAGCGGCTCTCCGACGCCCGCCGCAACGGGCACCAGGTGCTGGCGGTGATCCGCGGCACCGCCATCAACCAGGACGGTGCGTCGAACGGTCTGACGGCGCCGAACGGCCCGTCGCAGGAGCGGGTGATCCGGCAGGCGCTGGCCAACGCCGGAGTCGCGGCCGCCGAGGTCGACGCCGTCGAGGCGCACGGCACCGGCACCACGCTGGGCGACCCGATCGAGGCGCACGCCCTGCTGGCCACCTACGGCCAGGAGCGGGCCGGCGAGCCGCTGTGGCTGGGCTCGGTGAAGTCCAACATCGGGCACACCCAGGCCGCCGCCGGTGTGGCGGGCGTGATCAAGATGGTGCAGGCGATGCGGCACGGCGTCCTGCCGGCCACGCTGCACGCGGACGAGCCGTCCCCGCACGTGGAGTGGGCGACGGGCGCCGTGGAGCTGCTGTCCGAGGCGCGCCCCTGGCCGCAGGCCGGTCGCCCGCGCCGGGCGGGCGTCTCCTCGTTCGGCATGAGCGGCACCAACGCGCACCTGATCCTGGAGGCCGCGCCCGCGACGGCGGCCGAGGAGCCGACGGAGGCCGGGGGTGTACTGCCGTGGCTGCTGTCGGGCCGGACGCCGGTGGCGTTGGGTGCGCAGGCGGAGCGGCTGCGGGAGTTCGTGCTGGGGCGTCCGGAGGCGTCGGTGGCGGATGTGGCGTCCGCGTTGCTGTCGCGGGCGGGTCTGGAGCACCGTGCGGTGGTGCTGGGTGCGGACCGGGAGGCGTTGCTGGACGGCCTCGCGGTGCTCGGTGGCGAGGGTGTGGTCCGGGGCCGGGTCGTTCCCGGTGACGTGGTGTTCGTGTTCCCGGGCCAGGGTTCGCAGTGGGTGGGTATGGCGTGGGAACTCGCCGAGGCCTCACCGGTGTTCGCGGCGCGTTTGGCGCAGTGTGAGGCGGCGTTGGCGCCGTTCACGGACTGGTCGCTGACCGAGGTGCTGCGCTCGGGCGCGGAGTTGGACCGGGTGGACGTGGTCCAGCCGGTGCTGTGGGCGGTGATGGTGTCGCTGGCCGAGGTGTGGCGGGCACACGGTGTGGAGCCGTCGGCCGTGATCGGCCACTCGCAGGGCGAGATCGCCGCCGCGGTGGTGGCGGGTGCGCTGTCCGTCGAGGACGGTGCCCGGGTGGTCGCGCTGCGCAGCCGGGCCATTGTCGAACTCGCCGGTGGCGGCGGCATGGTGTCCGTCGCTGCGGGCAGCGTGGTGGTCGAGGAGCTGATCGGCTCGTTCGACGGCCGGATCTCGGTGGCCGCGTTCAACGGCCCGTCCTCGACGGTGGTGTCGGGCGAGCCGGATGCGCTGGACGCGCTGATGGCGCTCTGCGAGGAGAGCGGGGTGCGGGCCCGCCGGATCCCGGTGGACTACGCCTCGCACTCCGCCCAGGTCGACCGGCTGCGCGGGCGCATCCTGGACGACCTGGCCGAGGTCGCCCCGGTGACCTCCACCGTGCCGCTCTACTCCACCCTGACCGGCACCCCGATCGACACGGCGCGGATGGACGCCGGGTACTGGTTCGACAACCTGCGCTCCCCGGTGCGCTTCGAGGAGGCCACCCGCGCGCTGCTCGGCAGCGGCCGGGCGGTGTTCGTGGAGTGCAGCCCGCACCCGGTGCTGACGGTGGGCGTGCAGGAGACCGCCGACGCGGCCGAGACCGCGACGGCCGTGCTGGGCACGCTGCGGCGCGGCCAGGGCGGCCCCGAGCAACTGCTGACCGCCCTGGCCGAGGCCTGGACCGCCGGCGTGGCCGTCGACTTCACCGCGCTGCTGCCCGCAGGGCGCCCGGTCGAGCTGCCGACCTACGCCTTCCAGCGCGAGCGCCACTGGCTGGAGCAGGCCGCCGCCCCGGCGGCCGAGGGCGACCCGGCCGAGGCCCGGTTCTGGGACGCCGTGGAACGCGAGGACCTGGCCGAGCTCTCCGAGGCGCTGCGGCTGGACGACACGCCGGAGCTGCTCGGCTCGGTGCTGCCCGCGCTGGCCGACTGGCGGCGCCGCCGCCGGGACCGCTCGACGCTGGACTCCTGGCGCTACCGGATCGGCTGGAAGCCGGTGGACGCCCCGCGCGGGGCGGTCGCCCTGACCGGCACCTGGCTGGTGGTGGCCGCCGAGGAGACCGCCGCCGAGGAGGTGGTCGCGGCGATCCGTACCGCCGGTGCGCAGACCGTGACCCTGGTCGTGGCCGACCCGGCCGTCGGCCGTACGGCCCTGGCCGACACCCTCCGCGCGGCGCTTCCCGCGGCCGAGCCGTTCGCCGGCGTGGTCTCGCTGGCCGGCCTGGCCGAGGAGCCGCTGCCTGGGACGGTGCTGCCCGCCGGCCTGGCGGTGTCGCTGACGCTGGTGCAGGCGCTCGGGGACGCCGGGATCACCGCCCCGCTGTGGACCCTGACCCGGGGCGCCGTCTCCACCGGCCGGGCCGACCGGCTGGACCACCCGGTGCAGGCCCAGCTCTGGGGCTTCGGCCGGTCGCTGGCGCTGGAGCACCCGGACCGCACCGGCGGCCTGATCGACCTGCCGCCGGTGCTCGACGAGCGCGCCGGGCGGCGCCTCGCGGCCCTCCTCTCGGGTGCCACCGGTGAGGACCAGAGCGCCGTACGGTCCTCCGGGACCTACGCCGCCCGGCTGCTGCGCGCCCCCGAGCCCGCGCCCGCCGGCGAGGGCCGGCGGCTGACCGGCACCGTCCTGGTCGCCGGAGCCGACGGTGCCCTCGGCCGCCAGGCCGCCCGCTGGGCGGCCGGCCGCGGCGCGGCGCACCTGCTGCTGGTCGCCTCCGCACCGTCCGGGGAACTCGCCGACTTCGCCGCCGAGTCGACCGGGGCCGGCACCCCGGCCACCGTGGCCGTCTGCGACCTCGCCGACGCCGACGCGCTCGCCGCGCTGCTGGCCGAGCACCCCGTCGCGGGCGTGGTCCTCACCGCCGAGGTCGGCCCGACCGAGGCCCTGGAGCTGACCGGTCCGGCAGAGTTCGCGGCCGTCCTCGCCGCCAAGACCGCCGGTGCCGCCCGGCTGCACGCCGCGCTCGCGGACGTGCCGCTGGACGCCTTCGTGCTGTTCTCCTCGATCGCCGGGGTCTGGGGCAGCGGCGGCCAGGCCGCCTACGCGGCCGGCAACAGCTACCTCGACGCGCTGGCCGAGCACCGCCGGTCGCTCGGCCTGCCGGCCACCTCCGTCGCCTGGGGCCCGTGGTCCGGCGGCCCGGACGGCCGCGGCGCGGACTTCCTGAGCCGCCGCGGCATCCCGGCCATGGACCCGCGGCTGGCCCTGGCCGCGCTGGACCGGGCCGTCGACCGGGACGAGACCACCGTCGTCGTCGCCGACGTCGACTGGACGACCTTCACGGCCTCCTTCACCTCTGCCCGGCCCAGCCCGCTGCTCGCCGACCTGCCCGGCCCGCGCACCGCCGCGGCCGCCGCCGGCACCGACGGCGCGGCCGCCCTCAGCGGCCGGATCGCCGCACTGTCCGCCGCCGAGCGCGAGCGGGAGACCCTGGCCGTCGTCCGCGCCGAGGTCGCCGCGGTGCTCGGGCACGCCGACCCGAGCGGCCTGGAGACCGGCCGGACCTTCAAGGACCTCGGCTTCGACTCGCTGACCGCCGTCGAGCTGGGCAAGCGCCTGGCGGCCGGCACCGGCACCCCGGTGCCCGCCACCGCCGTGTTCGACCACCCGACCATCGGCGAGATGACCCGCTACCTGGTCGGCGGGCTCGACTCCGGCCCGGCCGCGACGGCCACCGCCGCCACCGACGAGCCGATCGCGATCATCGGCATGAGCTGCCGCTTCCCCGGCGGTGTCGAGGGCCCCGAGGACCTCTGGCGGCTGGTCGCGGCCGGCGGGGACGCGATCGTCGACTTCCCGACCGACCGCGGCTGGGACGTCGAGGGCCTCTACGACCCGGACCCCGACCGGCAGGGGCACACCTATGTCCGCTCCGGAGGCTTCCTCGCCGGCGCGGGCGAGTTCGACGCCGGCCTGTTCGGGATCTCCCCGCGCGAGGCCCTGGCGATGGACCCGCAGCAGCGGCTGCTGCTGGAGGCCGCCTGGGAGGCCTTCGAGGACGCCGGCATCGACGCCACCGCCGTACGCGGCAGCCAGGGCGGCGTCTTCGTCGGCATGACCTCCTCCGGCTACGGGCAGGGCGCGGTGCTGCCGGACGGCGTCGAGGGCCACGTGCTGACCGGCACCACGACCAGCGTCGCCTCCGGCCGGCTCGCGTACACCTTCGGCCTGGAGGGCCCCGCCATCACGGTGGACACCGCCTGCTCCTCCTCGCTGGTCGCCCTGCACATGGCGGCCGGGGCGCTGCGCTCCGGCGAATGCGGCATCGCCCTCGCGGGCGGCGTGACGGTGATGGTGTCGCCCGACTCCTTCATCGAGTTCAGCCGGCAGCGCGGTCTCGCCGTCGACGGCCGCTGCAAGCCGTTCTCGGCGGCGGCGGACGGCACCAGCTGGGCCGAGGGCGTGGGTATGCTGCTGGTCGAGCGGCTCTCGGACGCGCGCCGCAACGGGCACCGGGTGCTGGCGGTGGTGCGCGGCAGCGCGGTCAACCAGGACGGCGCCTCCAACGGCCTCACCGCCCCGAACGGCCCCGCCCAGCAGCGGGTGATCCGCCAGGCGCTCGCCAACGCCGGACTGTCGGCCGCCGAGGTGGACGCCGTCGAGGCGCACGGCACCGGCACCCGGCTCGGCGACCCGATCGAGGCCCAGGCCCTGCTGGCCACCTACGGCCAGGACCGACCGGCCGACCGGCCGCTGCTGCTCGGCTCGGTGAAGTCCAACATCGGCCACACCCAGGCCGCCGCCGGCGTCGCCGGGGTGATCAAGACGATCATGGCGATGCGCCACGGCGAGCTGCCCGGCCTGCTCCACCTGGACGCGCCCTCACCGCACGTGGACTGGTCGGCCGGCGCGATCGAGCTGCCGACCGCCACACAGCCCTGGCCCGAGAACGGCCGACCGCTGCGGGCCGGCGTCTCCTCCTTCGGCGTCAGCGGCACCAACGCCCACGTCATCCTGGAGAGCGCCCCCGTCGAGGAGACGGCGGCCCGCGGCCCGGCGGCACCCGCCACCGGGGCGCCGCTGCCGTGGCTGCTGTCCGCCGCCGACCCCACCGCGCTCGCCGCCCAGGCCGAGCGGCTGCACGGCTTCGCCGACGCGGGGACGGGCACCGACCCGGACCCGGCCGACATCGCCCTGGCACTGGCCACCGGCCGCACCGGCCTGGCGCACCGCGCCGTCGTCCTGGCCGCCGACCGCGCCGGCCTGCTCGCCGGCCTCGGCGCGCTGGCCACCGGCGCCGAGGCGCCCGGCGTGCTGCGCGGCGAGAGCGCCGACGGCCGCTCGGCGTTCCTGTTCTCCGGCCAGGGCTCCCAGCGCCCCGGCATGGGCCGCGCCCTCTACACCGCCTTCCCGGTGTTCGCCGACGCCCTGGACGCCGTCTGCGCCCGGCTCGACACCGAGCTGGACCACCCGCTGCGCGCGGTGATGTTCGCCGAGGCGGACACCCCCGAGGCGGCCCTGCTGGACCGGACCGTCCACACCCAGGCCGCGCTGTTCGCCTTCGAGGTGGCGCTGTTCCGGCTGCTGGAGGACTGGGGCGTGCGCCCCGACTTCCTGCTCGGCCACTCCATCGGCGAGATCGCCGCCGCCCACGTCGCGGGCGTGCTCTCGCTGGACGACGCCTGCACCCTGGTCGCCGCGCGCGGCCGGCTGATGCAGGCGCTGCCCGCCGGCGGCGCGATGCTGGCCGTCGAGATCGACGAGGCCGGGGCCGCCGAGGCGCTCGCCGCCCACGACGGGGTCGACGTCGCCGCCGTCAACGGCCCGCGGGCGATCGTGGTCTCCGGACCGCAGGACGCGATCGCCGACCTGGCCGGGCACTGGCGCGCCGAGGGCCGCCGGACCAGCCGGCTGCGGGTCTCGCACGCCTTCCACTCGGCGCTGATGGAGCCGATGCTCGCCGAGTTCCGCGCCGTCGCCGAGCGCCTCGCCTACCACCCGCCGCGCCTGCCGGTGGTCTCCAACCTCACCGGCACCGCCGTCGGAGCCGAGGAGATCTGCACCCCCGAGTACTGGGTGCGGCACGTCCGCGGGGCCGTCCGGTTCGCCGACGGCGTGCGCTGGCTCGCCGGCCAGGGCGCGACCCGCTTCCTGGAGCTCGGCCCGGAGGCGGTGCTCACCGCCATGGCGCGCCTCACCCTGGACGCCACCGACCGGGACGACGCCGCACTGGTGCCCGCCTCCCGGGGCGAGCGGCCCGAGGCCGAGACCCTGCTGGCCGCCGTCGCCACCGCCTGGACCCGGGGCGCCGCGGTGGACTGGTCCGCCGTCCTCGCCGACCGCGGCGGCCGCCGGATCACCCTGCCCCCGTACGCCTTCCAGCGCCGGCCCTACTGGCTGCGCCCCGGCCGGTCCGGGGCCGACGTGACCGGCGCCGGCCTACTGCGGACCGAGCACCCGCTGCTGACCGCCGCCGTGCCGCTCGCCGACGGCGAGGGCGCGCTGCTCACCGGCCGGCTGTCGCTCGCCGCCCAGCCCTGGCTGGCCGACCACGCCGTGCGCGGCACGGCGATCCTGCCCGGCACCGGCTTCGTGGAACTGGCGCTGCGGGCCGGCCGGGAGGTCGGCTGCACCGCGCTGCGCGAGCTGATGGTCGAGGCCCCGCTGGCCGTCCCCGCCACCGGCGGCGTCCGCATCCAGGTGCGGGTCGGCGACCCGGACCCGGCCGGCGACCGCCCGGTGGCCGTCCACGCCCAGCCCGACGGCGCGGCCGGCTGGACCCGGCACGCCTCCGGCGCCCTGGCCGCCGGGACGGACGCCGAACCGTACGACCTCTCCGCCTGGCCGCCGGCCGACGCCGAGCCGGTGGAGCTGGACGGCTACTACGAGCGGCTGACCGAGGCCGGCTACGGCTACGGGCCGGTCTTCCGCGGGCTGCGCCGGGCCTGGCGGGCCGAGGGCGCCGTCTACGCGGAGATCGCCCTCCCGGCGGGCGCCGCCGAGGAGGCCGCCGGCTACGGCGTCCACCCGGCGCTGCTCGACGCGGCCATGCACGCCACCACCGTCGGCGGGTTCCTCGACGACGCCGGCGCGACGCCGCTGCCGTTCGCCTGGTCCGGGGTGACCCTGCACGCCACCGGCGCCTCCGTGGCCCGGGTCCGGCTCGCCCCCGCGGGCCGGGACGCGATCTCGATCCGGGTCGCCGACGCCACCGGCGCACCGGTGGCCGACGTCCGCTCGCTGACCCTGCGGCCGGCGCCCACCGGTCAGCCGGACGGCCGCCGCGCCGAGGCCGGCGACGCGCTGTTCGCGGTCGAGTGGAGCGCGCTGCCGACCGGCGCCGCCGCCGCCGAGGAATGCCCGGTGGCGGAGCTGTCCGCCGTCGAGGCCGGCCACGCCCGCGCGGCCCTGGTGCTGCACCGGGTCGAGGCGACCGGCGCGGACGACGCCGCCCGGGCCCGCACCGCCACCGCCGGGGCGCTCGACGCCGCCCGGCGCTGGCTGGCCGGCGACCGGGACGAGGCCGACCGCCTGGTGGTCGTCACCCGCGGTGCCGCGGCCGTCCACCCGGGCGAGGAGCCCGCCGACCCGGCGGGCGCCGCGGTGTGGGGCCTGCTGCGCTCGGCCCAGTCCGAGCACCCGGACCGCGTCCTGCTGCTCGACGACGACGGCTCGGCCGACTGGGCGCTGGTCCGCCGGGCGGTGGAGCTGGGGGAGAACCAGCTCGCCGCGCGCGGCGGCGCCCTGTACGCGCCGCGACTGGTGCGCGTGCCCGCCTCCGCCGCGCTGACCGTCCCCGAGGACGCCGCCGCCTGGACCCTCGACCCCACCGAGCCCGGCATCCTGACCAGCCTGCGGCTGCTGCCCGCCGACACCGCCGAGCGGCCGCTCGGCCCCGGCGAGGTGCGGATCGGCGTCCGCGCGGCCGGCGTGAACTTCCGCGACGTGCTGCTCGCGCTCGGCATGTACCCCGAGCGCGCCGAGCTGGGCTCCGAGGGCGCCGGCGTCGTCCTGGAGGTCGGCGCCGAGGTCACCGACCTCGCCCCCGGCGAGCGGGTCTTCGGCCTGTTCCCCGGCGGCTTCGGCCCCGTCGCCGTCGCCGACCGGCGGCGGCTCGCCCGGATCCCGGCCGGCTGGACCTTCACCGAGGCCGCCTCGATGCCGGTCGTCTTCGTGACCGCCTACTACGGGCTGGTGGACGC
>NZ_JBSHBN010000069.1:0-43774 GCF_053612025.1 Kitasatospora sp. NPDC054768 | reverse complement strand
GACCTGAGTCCGCCCGGGGCCGGCCGTCGGCCGTTCCCGGCTCCCCGGGGCCGGGCATCAGGGGCCGGGCGCCGGGTGTGTTGGGTGTCAGGGAACAGGCGTCGGTGTCAGGCGTCGGCGTCGGTGGAGGAGCGCACCACCAGCTGCGGGGCGAAGCGCTCCACGCGCTCCGTCCGTTCGCGGGCGGGGGCCTGAAGGAGGGTCAGGGCGCGCTCGGCCATGGCGGTGAGCGGGTGGCGGATGGAGGTGATGGGCGGGTCGAGGAGTTCGAGCATCTCGGTGTCGTCGAAGCCGGTGACGGCGATCCGCCCGGGGACGGGGACCGACGAGCGCTGCAGCGTGCTGACGAGGCCGACCGCGAGGACGTCCGCGCCGCAGACGACGGCGTCGATCCCGGTGTGCCGCTCGGCGATGCGCCGGCCCGCGGTGCGGCCGGCGTCGGTGGTGAAGCTGGGCAGCAGGACGGTGGTGGCGTCGGCGCCGCGGGCCTCGGTGAAGGCGGCGAGGCGTTCCGCGCCGGAGGAGGAGGCCTGGTCGGCGGCGACCAGGGCGATCCGGTGGCGGCCGAGGCCTTCGAGGTGGTCGAGGAGCAGTCGCATCGCGGCGGTGTTGTCGAGGGTGACGGCCACCGTGCCGGAGCCGGTGGCCCAGCGGTCGAAGAGGACGACGGGGGTGCGTTCGGCGGCGGCCCGGACGGCGGGGCCGGAGGCGCCGGCGGAGACGGGGACGACGAGCAGTCCGTCGACCCGGCCGCCGAGCAGGGTCTCGATCTGCTCGGCCTCGACGGCGGTGTCGTTGGCGGCGTCGGAGACCACCAACTGCCCTCCGGCGGCGCGGACTTGCTGGGCGAGCGCGTCGGCGAGCTGGACGAAGTAGGGGTTGGCGAGCGAGGGGACGACCACGCCGATGGTGCCCGTGGTGCCGGTGCGCAGCGCCCGCGCGGAGTGGTTGATGCGGTAGCCGAGGCGCTGGGCGGCCTCCTCGACGCGGCGGGCGAGTTCGGGGTCGACGTTGCGCGGGGTGCCGGCCAGGACGCGTGAGGCGGTCGCGCGGGAGACGCCCGCGGCCGCGGCCACGTCGAGGAGTCGGGGCGCAGTCACGTGGGGCGGTCCTTCGCGGTCGGAGAGGGCTGGGCTGAGCTGGCGCAATGCGCAGCACGAGGGTACTTGACGGTTTCCGGGGGCTGGTCCACAGTGTGGGAGATCGATCTCCCAAGGAGTGCGGATGCCGCTCATCACCGTCGTCGGTTCGATCAACCGCGACCTCGTCCTGACCGTCGGGGACCTGCCGCGACCCGGCGAGACCGTGCTCGCGCGGGGCTTCGTGGAGGGCGTCGGCGGCAAGGGCGCCAACCAGGCCGTCGCGGCCGCCCGGCTCGGCTCGCGGGTGCGTCTGGTCGCCCGGGTCGGTACGGACGCCGCCCCCATCCTGCGGGCGCTCGCCGCCGAAGGGGTGGACGTCGGGGCGGTGCGCCCGGCACCGGAGAGCACCACCGGGATCGCCTCCGTGGTGGTCGACGGGGCCGGCGAGAACACCATCGTGGTCAACCCGGGCGCCAACGCCGCGCTGACGGTCGCGGACCTGCCGCGGCGGCTGGCCCGTTCGGCCGACGAGGTGGTCCTGGTGCAGCACGAGATCGCCGCCGAGGTGGTCGCCGCCGCCGTGCTGCGGGCCCGGGAACAGGGCGGCACGGTCGTCCTCAACCCGGCGCCGGCCCGGCCGGTCGCCCCGGAGGTGCTGTCCGCCGTCGACGTCCTGGTGCCCAACCTCGGTGAACTCGCCGCCCTGCTCGGCGCGGAGCCGCCGGCCGGCCCGGACGGCGCGCGCGAGCTGCTGGAACGGGCCGCGCTGCCCTGCCGGGCGGTCGTGGTGACGCTCGGCGCGGACGGGGCGCTGGTCAAACAGCCCGGCCGCCCGGCCGTGCACCTGCCGGCCCCCGTCGTGGACGCCGTCGACACCGTCGGCGCCGGCGACACCTTCTGCGGGGCCCTCGCCGACTCCCTCGCCCGGGGCGCCGACCTGCTCGCCGCCGCCCGACGCGCCGTCCGCGCGGCCTCATTGGCCGTGACCGGACTCGGCGCCCAGTCCTCCATGCCGTCCGCGGCGCAGCTCGACGCGGACGCCGCGGTCCTCGACGCCCCCACCGTCCCCGCGGCATCCTGACGGACCCCGCCGTCCCCCTGTTCCCCCCGCGTTTCCCCGTGCTGTGACGGACCCCAGGTCCCCCCACCCCCCGCATCACCCGTTCAACGGAGAACACCCCATGCGCAACCTCAAGCTCGGTCTGTTCGAGAACGCCCAGACCAACGCGAGCGGCACCGCCACCTGGCGCCACCCCGACAGCCGCCGGCACCTGTTCGACACCCTCGGGTACTGGCGCGAGATCGCGCAGGTCTGCGAGGACGCCAAGCTCGACTTCCTGTTCCTGGCCGACGCCTGGGGCTGGTCGGAGATCGACGGGGTGCGCCCGCCGATCGCCACCGAGGAGACCCTGGACCTGCCGCGCCTGGACCCGTTCGTGATCGCCTCGGCGCTGCTGGCGAGCACCACCGACCTGGGACTGGTGGTGACCGGCTCGGTGCTGGTGGAGCCGCCGTACGCCTTCGCCCGCCGGCTGGCCACCCTGGACCAGCTGTCCGGCGGCCGGCTCGGCTGGAACATCGTGACCACGGGCACCGCCGACACCGCGGTCAAGGCCTTCGGCATGGACATGGTGGCGCACGACGACCGGTACAAGATGGCCGAGGACTTCCTCGACCTGGTCTACAAGTACTGGGAGGGCGCCTGGGAGCCGGACGCCCTGGAGAAGGACAAGGGCGGCCGCTTCGCCGACCCGGCCAAGGTGCACCCGGTCGAGCACGAGGGCCCGTACTTCCGCTCGCACGGCTACGGCAACACCGCCCGCTCCCCGCAGGGCACCCCGGTGCTGTTCCAGGCCGGCGCCTCGCCGGCCGGGCGGCGGGTCGGCGGGCGGCACGGCGAGTGCATGTTCGTCGGCAGCGGCTCGGTGCGGCAGCTCGCCGGGCACACCGCGGCGATCCGCGAGGAGGCCGTGCGGGCGGGCCGCCGCGCCGACGAGGTCAAGGTGATGTCGGCGTTCTCCTGCGTGGTCGGCGCCACCACCGCGGACGCCGAGCGCCGCTGGCAGCGCGTCCTGGACGCCCAGCGCCCGGAGGTCACCGTCGCCAGCTACGCCATGTTCACCGGCCTCGACCTGTCCTCGTACGCGCCGGACACCCCGATGTCGGAGCTGTCCACCGAGATGTCGCAGACCCAGGTCGCCCGGTTCGCCGGCCGGACCGTCGGCGACGTGCTCGCCGACTGGCACACCCACGGTGTCGGCGCCCGCCCGGTGGTCGGCACCGCCGAGGAGATCGCCGACGAGATCTGCGCCCTGGCACAGGGCGCCGACCTGGACGGCTTCCTGCTCTCGCCGACCGTCCAGCCGGCCTCCACCACGGAGTTCGTCGAGTCGGTGCTGCCGATCCTGCGCGCCCGCGGCGTCTTCCGCGGCGCGTACGCGGACGGCGAGTCGCTGCGCGAGCGGCTCACCGGTGCGTCCGACCGGGCCCTGCCGGCCAGCCACCCGGCCGCGCAGTACCGGCACTGAACCCACTCGCGACGAGAGGACGGCGACGACCATGGTCACTCCCGCCCACCACCCGAACCCGCCCGCCGCCGCGTCCGCGCAGCCCCCGACCGCGGGGCGGCCGCACACGGAGCAGCCGACCGGGGCGGAGCCCAACGCCGCGGCGCTGCGCCAGGCGTTCGGGGCCTACCCGACCGGAGTGGTCGCGCTCGGCGCGCTGCGCGACGGCGAACCGGTCGGGCTCGCGGTGAGCTCCTTCGTGTCGATCTCGCTGGAGCCGCCGATGGTCGCGGTCAGCGTGGCCCGCACCTCGACCACCTGGCCCAGGCTGACACAGGCACCGGAGCTCGGGCTGAGCGTGCTCAGCCACGGTCAGGGCGCGCTCTGCCGGCGGCTCGCCTCCCGCGAGGGCGACCGCTTCGACGGCACCGGATGGCAGGCCACGCCGGAGGGCGCGGTGCTGATCCACGACGCGGCGCTGTGGCTGACCGCCCGGGTGAGCGCGGTGTACGACGGCGGCGACCACGAGATCGTCCTGATGGAGCTGCTCACCGTCGAGCTGTTCCCCGGAGTGGAGCCGCTGGTCTTCCACACCAGCCAGTTCCGTGAGCTCACCCCCCATGGCTGACGCCCCGACGACCCCCCTGTCCGGCACCGTGGTGCACGGTGCCGGCCGGGGGCGGGGGCTGGGCTTCCCCACCGCCAACATCGCCGCCGAGCCCGGCACACCCGTCCCTCCGCCCGCGATCTACAGCGGCTGGCTGGCCCGCCGCGCGACCGGCACCGTGCACCGCGCGACGATCAGCATCGGCACCAACCCCACCTTCTGCGACACCTCCGAGATCCACACCGAGGTGTACTGCCACGACGCCCCGGGCGACCTGTACGGCGAGCGCGTCGACCTGTGGTTCGTCGCCCGCATCCGGGACACCGAGAGGTTCGCCTCCGTCGACGAGCTGCTGCTCGCCGCCCGGGAGGACGTCCGCCGCTCCGAGGCCCTGCTGGACTCCGCGCACGGACGGCACGTCCTGGCCGCCCTGTCCTGACCCACCGGCACGGCCGTTCCCCCCTCCCGATCCACCGGCATCACGCTTCCCCGCTGTGATCCACCGGCACCGCCGTTCCCCACTCCTGATCCACCGGCACCGCCTTCACCTGCCGGCGCGCACACCCGCTCCCCACGCGGCCGCGCGCCCTGCGCCCCGAGCCCGGTCGGCCCCGCACCCCCCGCTTCGGCGGGGCCGACCGTCCCTTCCCCCACCTCGCTCCGCACGAACAAAGGTGTGAGTCATGAGCGCGTTCCACTGGTTGAACGAGCAGTTCGACTTCTTCGGTCTCCCCGTCTACTGGTCCGACTTCCTGGGCAACATCCTGGCGCTCGCCACCGTCTGGCTGGCCCTGCGGCGGTCCCTGGTGGCCTGGCCGGTGCAGATCCTCGGCTCGGTGCTGCTGCTGATCGCCAGCCTGAACGTGCACCTCGGCGGCAACGCCGCCCGACAGATCGTGATCATCGTCTCGGCGTCCTGGGGCTGGGCGACCTGGAAGCGCAGCCGCGAGCAGGAAGGCGCCATCAACGTCCGCTGGGCGTCGGGGCGGGAGCGCGCCGTGCTGATCGCCGCGATGGTGGCGGGGACGGCCGCGTTCGGCGCGGTGCTGAAGGGGACGGACGCCTCGTTCTACCCCGGAGCGCCGTGGTGGATGGTCCTCGCGGACGCCTGGATCTTCGTCGGCTCGATCCTCGCCATGTACAGCCAGGCCCGCCGCTACGTGGAGTTCTGGTTCGTCTGGCTGGCCGTCGACCTGGTGGGCGTGCCGCTCGCCGTCCACTCCGAGCTGTACTTCTCCGGCATCGTCTACGGGATCTTCTTCGTGATGGTGCTGCTCGGCATCCGCGACTGGGCGTCCCGCAGCAAGCCGCAGGAGATCGCCTCGCCGCTGGAGCCCGCCGTCCTGGTCGAGGGCCGGGACGAGGGCCGGGACGAGGACAGGGACGACGTCCGCCCGGGCGGCTCCGCCCCGCGGGTCGGGGCCGCCGACTGACCGTCGGGCCACCGCACCGCACTCCACCCCGTCCGCACTCCACCCCGTCCGCACTCCACCCCGTCCGCGGGCCGGCCCCACCCCGGGTCCGGCCCGCGTCGGCGGTCGCCTCACTCGCCCTCGGTGAACGTCTCGCGCAGCCGGGCCTCCTCGTCGGCCGAGAGGTTCGTCTCCAGGAGCTCGGCGTGCAGGCCCTCGAACGCCGACCTCACCGGGTCGAGCACGGCGTCGGAGCTGAGCACGAACAGGGCGGAGGTGCCGGGAGTGACCTTCTCCCGCAGTCGCTTGACGAAGTCCTCGTCGATGCCGACGTGGGCGAGGTGGCCCCCCAGCGCGCCGCCGGCCGCGCCCAGGGCCGCGCCGAGCACGGGCACGAAGAAGATCATTCCGAGGAGGAAGCCCCAGAAGGCGCCGCCCACGGCACCCATGCCGGTCATGTCGCTCAGATGGCGGGTCCTCGGCTTCCTGGCCCCTTCCGGCCAGGTGACCACCGCTCCGTCCTGGACCTTGATCAGCTCCTGGCGCCCCAGCCTCTTCAGGGTGGCGAGCGCCTCGTCGGCTCCGTTCGCGGTGGGAAAGCGCCATACCGTCAGGGTCGCCATCACGGCCTCCGATCGCGGGGGTACTGCACCGGCAGCCCCATCGTCGGCACGGGCCGCGGGCGCTGCCACACGCGGACGCCGGACGGGCGAACCGGCCGCGAGCGCCCCGGCCGGGCGGCGCGGGTGGGCCCGCTCCGGAAGGACACCGTCGGATTGACACGGCCGACCGGCGGCCACAGCGTGGCAGGTAGCACTCTTCCGTGCTGGTCGGTCCCGGTTTCCGCCGCGTCGAGGACGCCTGTGCGGACGGGGCGCTCGGCAGGCCTCCCGATGCCCGCCGGACCCGAGAGGAGCTGGTACAGGCGATGTCGGACGGACGGACGGCCAAACGCATTGCGAAGTTCATCAAGCCGCTGCGGGTGAAACCGGGGTCGCGGGTGGACCTCGCGGAGGACTTCGACCCCCGGTACAAGGCGGGCATGAAGAAGCGCGAGGGCGTCGAGCTGCTGCGCACCGGCGTGTCGCTGCTCTCGGAGTACCAGGCCCGGCTGGCGGCCCAGGACACCTACGGCGTGCTGCTCTGCCTCCAGGCGCTCGACGCCGGCGGCAAGGACGGAACGATCCGTCACGTCATGAGCGGGGTGAACCCGCAGGGCGTCCACGTGAGCAGCTTCAAGGTGCCCTCCACGGAGGAGCTCGACCACGACTTCCTGTGGCGGTACGCGCAGCGGCTCCCGGCGCGCGGGGACATCGGGATCTTCAACCGTTCGCACTACGAGGAGGTCCTCGTGGTGCGCGTCCACCCGGAGAACCTCGACCGGCAGAAGCTGCCGGAGGAGGCGAAGGGCCCCGGAGTCTGGCACCGCCGGTACCGGGAGATCAACGACTGGGAGCGCTACCTCACCGACAACGGGTTCAAGGTGGTGAAGATCTTCCTGAACCTCTCCAAGGAGGAGCAGCGCAAGCGCTTCCTGGCGCGGATCGACCTGCCCGAGAAGAACTGGAAGTTCTCCGAGGCCGACATCCGCGAGCGCGAGCGCTGGGACGACTACCAGGAGGCGTTCTCCGACATGCTGTCGGCCACGAGCACGCCGTGGGCACCCTGGTACGTCGTGCCGGCCGACCGCAAGTGGTTCGCGCGCATCTGCGCGGCGGCGGTGCTCGCGCACACGCTCATCGAGATCGATCCGCAGTTCCCCACGGTCGACGAGCGGATCCGCAAGGACCTGCGCGCGGCCAAGCGCCTGCTGGAGACGGAGGCCCCACGGGGCGTCCGCACGTGATCCGTCCGCACGTGATCCGTCCGTGGTGACGCGTCGGACCGACCGACGTCCAAGGGGGGACGTTCCCGGATCCCGAGGAGTGAAGAATGGCGGAGCAGGCTGGGCCGTCCGGCCCGCAGGAGTCCCCGGACCCGTGGTACGCGCGACCTCCCCGCGAGGTCGCGTCCTCGCTCGGGGTGGACCCGGCGACCGGGCTCAGCGCCGCCCGGGCGGCCGAACTGCTCGCCGCGAACGGGCCGAACGCGTTGCCCGAGGAGAAGGCGAGGCCCGACTGGCTGCGCTTCCTCGACCAGTACCGCAGCTACATGCAGATCATCCTGCTGGCGGCGGCGGTGGTCTCCCTGGCGATCAAGGAGTGGACCACCGGGATCCTGCTGATCGTCCTGACGCTGCTCAACGCGGTGGTCGGCCTGCGGCAGGAGGGCAAGGCCGAGAGCGCGATGAACGCGCTGAGGTCGATGATGAAGGCCACCGCGCGGGTGCGGCGGGACGGGACGGAGGCGCAGATCCCGGCCGAACAGCTGGTCGTGGGCGACGTGGTGCTCGTCCGGGCGGGCGACGAGGTCCCGGCGGACGGACGGATCGTCGAGGCCAGCGCGCTGCAGATCGACGAGTCGGCGCTGACCGGCGAGAGCGTCCCCGCCGCCAAGGACACCGGCCCCCTGCCGGCCGGGGCGCTGGGCCCGGGCGACCAGACCAACATGGCGTTCATGGACACCCCGGTCACCCACGGCAGCGGACTGCTCGTCATCACCGCGACGGGCTCCGGCACCGAACTGGGCAAGATCTCCGGGATGCTGTCGGCGACCGAGAAGGAGCAGTCGCCGCTCACCAGGGAGCTGAACACGCTGACGCTGTGGATCGCGGCGGCGGCCGGCCTGACCATGGTCGTGATGTTCGCGCTCGGCCGCAGCCGCGACCAGGCGTGGGACGCCCTCTTCGTCAGCGCGGTCTCGCTGGCCATCGCGGCCATCCCGGAGGCGCTGCCGACGGTCAGCCAGGTCATCCTCTCCGTCGGCAGCCTCAACCTGGCCAAGCGGCACGCGATCGTCAAGGAACTGCCGTCCGTCGAGACCCTCGGGTTCACCTCGGCCATCAACTCCGACAAGACCGGCACCCTGACGATGAACCAGATGACGGTCGTCGAGGTGCTCACCCCCGCCGACCGCTACACCGTCTCCGGCACCGGCTACCGCCTCGACGGGCGGATCCACCACGCCGCGGGCTCCGCCCCGGGCATCGAGGACGCCGTCCTGCCCCACCTGGTGGCCAACGACGCGAAACTGGTCGACGGCGAGGTCGTCGGCGACCCGACCGAGGGCGCGTTGCTCGTCCTCTGCCACAAGGCCGGGCTGGACATCGAGGCCACCCGGGAGCGCCTCCCCCGGCTCGCCACGCTGCCGTTCGACCCCACCTACAAGCTGATGGCCAGCTTCAACGAGGCGAAGGACGCGGACGGCCGGGCGGTGGTGCGGTGCTTCGTCAAGGGCGCGGCCCCCGCGGTCATGGCCCGGGCCTCCTCGGCCGACTCGAACGGCGTGGTCGTCCCCTGGGACGCGGAACTCGGCGGACGCGCCCAGGCGCAGACCGAGCGGATGGGCGGCGAAGGGCTGCGGGTGATGGCCGGGGCCGTCCGCGACCTGGACCCGGCGGACTTCGACCCGGACGGCGACCTGCTGGCGTTCGTCGAGGACCTGCGGATGACCAGCCTGGTGGCCATGGTCGACCCGCCGCGCGAGGAGTCACGGGCCGCGATCGCCAGCGCGCAGGCCGCCCACATCCGGGTCCGCATGGTGACGGGCGACGACGTCACCACCGGAGCGGCCATCGCCCGTCAACTCGGCATCGAGGGGGAGGCCGTCCTCGGCGCCGACTTCGCCGCCCTGCCGGAGCACGAGCGGCTGGCCCGGATCGACGGCATCGGAGTCCTCGGCCGGGTCGCGCCCGAGCACAAGGTGCTGCTCGCCGCCACGCTCAAGCGGAAGGGCGACGTGGTCGCCATGACCGGCGACGGCGTCAACGACGCGCCGGCGATCAAGGCCGCCGACATCGGCATCGCCATGGGCAGCGGCACCGACGCGGCGAAGAACGCGAGCCGCATGGTCCTCGCCGACGACAACTTCGCCACCATCGTGTACGCCGTCGAGGAGGGCCGGAAGCTCTACGACAACCTCACCAAGTACATCCGGTTCGTCCTGGTGCTGCTGGTGACGTTCGTGCTGACCTTCCTCGGCGCCGCGCTCCTGAACATCGCCGCCGGCGAGCCGTTCACCCCGGCGCAGGTCCTGTGGGTCCACTTCGTGGTCAACGCCCCCTTCGGCTTCGCCCTGGGCTTCGACCAGGAGAGCCCCGGCCTGATGCGGCGCACCCCGCGCCCGCGCGGCGAGACGGTGCTGACCGGGCCCGTGATGATCACCGTCGGGCTCGCCGGGCTGGCCGTCACGGTCGCCCTGCTCGGGCTGACCAAGCTGGGCGAGGCGCACTACCACAGCGCGCCCCTCGGCAACTCGATCGCGTTCACCGCCTTCGCCCTCTGCCTGATCGTGGCGGCCTACGAGTGCCGCAGCGAGCGCGGCTCCGCGCTGACCGTCCGCACCTTCGACAGCAAGCAGATGAACCTGGCGGCCCTCGGCGAGTTCGCCCTGGCGGTGCTGGTCACCCAGATGGACGCCTTCCACCGCCTCCTCGGGACCACCGACCTCACCGCCCGGCAGTTCGGCTGGGCCCTGCTGGCCGCCGTCGCGCTCCTGCTGCTGTGGGAACTGGGCAAGTTCGTCGCCCGCAGAGTGTCCGGCGCCGGCGGCGGGGCGGCGGCCGGCCGCGGCGCCGCGACGGCCGGCCCCCGTCCGTGACGGCGTTGCGGAGCCCTTGAGGAGATCCATGGCCGCCGGTGCTCCCCCCGACCGACGACGGCACCGCTTCGTGCCCGCCCTGCCGGGACTGACGGTGCTCCGCTCCTACCGGCGCGACTGGCTGCGGGGCGACCTGGTGGCCGGTGCCACGGTGGTGGCCTACCTGGTGCCCCAGGTCATGGCGTACGGGAGCGTGGCGGGGCTGCCGCCGGTCACCGGGCTGTGGGCCATCCTGCCCGCGATCGTGCTGTACGCCCTGGTCGGCTCGTCCCGGCTGCTCTCGGTCGGGCCCGAGTCGACCACGGCGCTGATGACCGCCACCGTGATCGGGCCGCTGGCCGGCGGCGACACCGCCCGCTACGCCGTCCTGGCCGCGAGCCTGGCCGTGGTGGTCGGCCTGCTGTGCGTGCTGGCCTGGCTGGCCAGGCTCGGCTTCGTCGCCGACCTGCTCTCCCGACCGGTGCTGATCGGCTACCTCGCCGGCGTGGCACTGATCATGATCGTGGACCAGCTGTCCAAGCTCACCGGGATCGACGTGCGGGGGGAGGGGTTCTTCCCGCAGCTGACGTCGTTCGCGTCGAACCTCACCGAGGCCCACCTGCCGACGGTCGCCTTCAGCGCCGCCACCCTGCTCTTCCTCCTCCTGGCGGCCCGCTTCCTCCCGCGCCTGCCCGGCCCGCTGCTGGCCGTCGTGCTCGGCACCGCGATCTCGGCCGCGTTCTCGCTCAAGGACCACGGCCTCGCGGTGATCGGCGAGATCCCGGCCGGGCTGCCCCGTCCCGTGCTGCCGGACCTCACCGAGCTGAACCGGCTGCTGCTGCCGGCGCTGGGGATCCTCCTGGTCGGCTACACCGACTTCATCCTCACCGCGCGCGCCTTCGAGGGATCGGGGGAGGAACGGCGGCTGGACGCCAACCAGGAACTGCTGGGCCTCGGCGCGGTCAACCTCGGCGCGGGCTTCTTCCAGGGCTTCCCGGTGAGCAGTAGCGCCAGCCGTACCGCGCTCGCCGAGTCGGCCGGAGGACGTACCCAGCTGTACGCGCTCACGGCCGGCCTCGGTGTGGTCGCCGTGCTGCTGTTCCTCAGCCCGTTGCTGCACGACACCCCGGACGCCGTGCTCGGGGCCCTGGTCGTGTTCGCCGCACTCCGGATGATCGACCTCGCCGGTTTCCGCCGGCTGGCCTCCTTCCGGAGCCGTGAACTGCTGCTGGCGCTCGGATGCATGGTCGGCGTGCTGACCCTGGACATCCTCTACGGCGTCCTGGTCGCGGTGGGACTGTCGGTGATCGAGCTGCTCAGCCGGGTCGCGCGGCCGCACGACGCGGTGCTCGGCCTGGTGCCGGGCGTGGCCGGGATGCACGACGTCGACGACTACCCCGAGGCGCGGACCGTCCCCGGACTGCTCGTCTACCGCTACGACTCCCCGCTGTTCTTCGCCAACGCGGAGAACCTGCGGCGCCGGGCGCTCGCCGCCCTGGCCGAACAGCCGGAGCCGGTACGGTGGTTCGTCCTCAACACCGAGGCGAACGTCGAGGTGGACATCACCGCGCTGGACTCGCTGGACGCCCTGCGCCTCGAACTCGAAGCCCGCGGCATCGTGTTCGCCCTGGCCCGGGTCAAGCAGGACCTGCGCGACGAACTCGACGCCTACGGCCTGAGCGAGTCCGTCGGCGCCGACCGGATCTTCCCCACCCTGCCCACGGCGGTGGCCGCCTACCGCTCCTGGGCGGGGGGTGAGGGCCCCTCGGACGGTGCACCGGACGGCGCACCGCCCGCGTGAGGCGCTGCTCCCCGGGCGACCGGCGCCGTCCGCCGCGGTCTGCCGGCCGGGATCCGTCCCGCTGAACGGAAGGCGCGGGCCGCCGGGTTCAGACCGGACGCGGGCGGATCGAACCCCGGAGGGTGCGCTGTCCGTGCTATCGGCTGGGGACGGTCGGCAGCCGGCCCGGAGCACGGACGAGGGAGGACAGCGATGGCCTGGTACCAGGGGTCGAGCCGGATCACGGTGACGGCGGTGGAGGGACGGCTTCCGCAGCGGGCGGTGGTGACCGTCCGGGGCGCCGCTCCGGTGGAGATCCCGGGCGAGGTCGGAGCCGTCCACCACGTCGAGGCGGAGCGCTGGCAGCTCGACCTGGAGCACCGGGACCAGGGCGAGTGGTGCCCCAACATCCGTGCGGTGCAGGGCCGGTGGCAGGAGATCCGGGGCGTGCTGACGCAGGTCGTGCACAGCCGCAACCGCGACCTGGCCGGCGACCGACAGGACCGCAACCTGGTGCTGCGGATCGAGCGGGTCGCGCCGGCCGGCGACGACCCGTCGATCGCCCCCGCCGCCCCGGCCGCGCGCCGGACCGGCGCGGCGCACCTCGCTCCGGCGGTCCCGGCCCCGGCGCCGCGTACCTCGGCCGGGACGACGAGCGGCAGCTCGGGCAGCTCGGGCAGCTCGTCGCCGGGCGTGCGGGCGACCACCTCGGGCGCCGGGTCGGACTTCCTGCGGCCCGCCGCCGCTCCGGGCAGCCGGGTCACCGGCACGAGCGGGACGAGCGGGACGAGCGGGACGACCGCCCCCGCCCGGACGACCACCACGGCAGGCTCCTGGAACGGCTGACCGGGCCCGCTCCCAGCGCCGGCGCACCCCGGCCGTCAGCCGTCGGCCGCCCCTCACCTGCCCCGTGACGTCGGCGACGTCGAACTCCGGGGGGCCTGGCCGCCCCGCCCCCGTCGCGCGCCGGGGGCGGGAGCGCGCGGTGGCGTGAACCGATGTCAAAAACTCCGTACAGTACGGCAGTTGTGTGTTGCGACCGGACGGTGACGGGTATCACTCGACCGGGCGGTGAAGGCCGGCCGGAGGAACGTTCTGCATCGGGGGAGGAACGTGGACGCGGCGTGGACCGGTCTTGCCGAAGCGATCCAGCAGTTGCGCGCCGAACTGGATGCGGCGACAGCCGAGGGCGAGGGGAAGCGGCTCCGGTTCGAACTGGGCCAGATCGAGCTGGAGTTCCAGGTGGAGCTCAAGCGGACCGGGTCGGCGGACGGGGGCCTGCGCTGGGGCATCGTGTCGGCCGGGGCGAAGGGGGAGCTGGCCCACGGTTCGGGTCAGCGGATCAAGCTCGTGCTCCAGCCGACCGACACCGCGACCGGCCGGGCAGCGGAGGTCGCCTCCCGCTGGACCGACCCCGAACTCGGGTGACGCGCCGGAGAGTCGGGGGCTTGCTGAATGGATCGCTGCCGGGTCGTCGAGGTGCTGTCCGAACAGTCCAGGGGGAGCGGCTATCTGGTCGCCGACCGGCTGGTGCTGACCGCCGCCCACGTCCTGAGGTCGGGTGAGGTCTTCACCGCCGAGCCCCGGGTGCAGGCCCTGGACGGCGAACGGCCGGTACGGGCCCGGACGCGGTGGATCCGCTACGACGGGCCGGAGGAGGGCGTCGACGCGGCGCTGCTGGAGATCGTCGACCCGCGGTGGGTGCCGCCGTCGGCGCCGGTTCCGGTCGTGTGGGCACGGATCGCGGACGTCGAGCCCGGCCACCGGGTGCAGGTCGGCGGTTTCCCCGACGCGATGGCGGGCCGCCGGCGGGACGTGGACCAGGTGCTCGCGACGGTGAACCCGCTCAGCGGGGCCCGCTCCGGACGGCTCCAGCTCACCGTGGCGTCCGCGCCGATCCAGACGAGGGACGGACGGTCGGGCTGGGCGGGCATCTCGGGCGGGCCGGTCTGCACCGTGGCCCGCGACGGCGCCCCGTCGGCCCTGCTCGCCGTGGTCGTGGTGGACCCGCTGCGCTACTCGGACCGGCTGGCCGCTGTTCCGGTCGACGCCGTTCTGGCGGACGCCGCCGTGGCCGAAATCCTTCGCCGACATGGCCTGGCCGACATCAACGTGTCATCGTATTCGGGTACTGACCATTCGTCAGCCATCCGATCGACACTGGCGGCAGCCATGCGAACCCTTCCCCGAGACCTCTCCGCCTTCGTCGGCCGGGACCGCGAACTCGCCCGGCTGAGCAACGCGGTCATCGGGGCGAGCGGCGCCGGGAGGGTCATCGACATCCACGCCATCGGCGGCATGCCGGGCGTCGGCAAGACCGCGCTCGCCGTCCACCTCGGCCACCGGCTGGCCGACCGCTTCCCGGACGGACAGCTGTTCCTGCCCCTGCACGGGCACACCCCCGGACAGTCCCCGGTGGATCCGGCCGATGGGCTGGTCGCCCTGCTGTCGGCCAGCGGCGTGTCGCCCGAGCTGATCCCCGGCGGCCCCGACCGCCAGTCCACAATCGACGCCCGGGCCGTCCTGTGGCGGGACAGGATGGCCTCGAAGCGCGTCCTGCTCGTCCTCGACGACGCGGTCGACCACCGTCAGGTCGAGCCGCTGCTGCCCAACGCGGCCGAGTCCCTGGTGCTGATCACCAGCCGGCGCCGGCTCGCGGCGCTGCCGGACACGGTGGTGCTGTCCCTCGACATCCTGGACGAGTCGACGGCCGTCGAGATGCTCTGTGGGCGCTCGGGACGGACGGCGGAGGGGGCGGAGGCCGCCGCCGCGGCGGCTGTCGTCGAACATTGCGGCCGGCTGCCGCTGGCGGTCGGCCTGGTCGCCGGCCGCCTGCGCAACCACCCCAGCTGGTCCTTCGCCCACCTCGCCGCCGACCTGGGCAGGGCCAGACGGCGGCTCTCCCGGCTGCGCGCCGGCAACGTGGCCGTCGCGGCGGCGTTCGAACTCTCCTACCGGGAACTGCCCGAGGACCGCCAGACACTCTTCCGCCGGCTCAGCCTGAACCCGGGCACCGAGTGCGACGCCGAGATCGCCGCCGCACTGCACGGCAGCGACCCCGACGACGCGGCCGACGAACTGGAGTACCTGTACGACGACCACATGCTCATCGAGTCCGCGCCCGGCCGCTACCGGATGCACGACCTCGTCCGGGAGTACGCGGGCCTGCTCACCGACGAGGACGACCCGGCCGACCGGGACGCGGCACGGGAGCGGCTGTTCGCGTTCCTGGAGGAACGCGCCGTGGCCGCCGGCGCCGCCATCGCGCCCGGAGCGGCGCCCGGGGGCGCGGACGCGGTCCGCGAGGCCCAGGCGGCCCGGGACTGGCTGGACACCGAGATCGCGAACCTGCTGGCCTGCGCCCGGTACTGCGCCGACCACGGCCACCCCGAGCGCGTCGTCGTCCTGGCCCGGGCGCTCAGCGGGTTCCTGCGGTTCGTCGGTCCCTGGGACCAGGCCGTCGCCCTGCACTCGGCGGCGGCCGAGTGCGCCCGGCAGTCGGCACAGCCGACCCTCCAGATCGAGGCCCTCACCAACCTCGCCCTGGTGCGGCGGCTGGGCGGCGACTACCGGGGCGCGGCGGAGGATCTGGGCGCCGGGAGGGGGGTCGCCCTGGTCGTGGGCGACGGCCGGCTCGAAGCGCGGGTGCTGAACGACCTCGGCGCGGTCCACGGTCAGACCGGCGACTACCCGGCCACCATCGCCGCCCACGACGAGGCCGTGCCGATCTTCCGCGAGAACGGGGACCGCGCGGGCGAGGCCAGCGCCCTCAACTACCTCGGCGTGGCCCACCGCCTGGTCGGCCGCTACGACGAGGCCACGGCGGAACTCGCCCGCTCCGCCGAACTCTTCCACGACCTCGGCGACCGGCGGGGCGAGGCCGTGGCCCTCGCCAACCTCGGGATCGTTCACCGCCAGACCGGCCGCTACGACTCCGGGACCCGCCTCGTCGAACAGGCCCTCGCGCTCTCCCGCGGGATCCGCGACCGCCGCGGCAGCACCTACATCATCCACGCCCTCGGCGTGCTGCGGTCGTTGACCGGCCGGGCCGACGAGGCGCTCGACCTGCAGAACGAGGCACTGCAGATCGCGCGCGAGCTGGGCGACCGCCGCGGCCAGGTCTACAGCCTCAACTACCTGGGGGCGGTGCACCGGTCCATGGGCAATCCGGCCGCCGCCGCCCGGGCGCACCAGGAGGCCTTGGACCTCGCCCGGGAACTGGGCGACCGGCGGGCCCAGTCGCACGCGCTGCGCCACCTCAGCGCGGCCCACCGGCTCCAGGGCGAACTCTTCCCGGCCGGCACCGCGGCGGAGGGCTCCCTGCTCATCGCGGAGGAACTGGGCGACCGGCGAGGGCAGGGGAACACCCTCCGGACCCGGGCCGAGGTCCGACTGGCCTCGGGCGAGCGCGAACTCGCGGCCCGCGACCTCGACGACGCGCTCGACCTGGCGCGGGCCATCGGCGACCGGCACGGCGAGGCGCAGACCCTCAACGCCCGGGGCGGACTGCGGCGTCCGTCGCACCCCGCGTCCGCGCTGGCCGACCACGAGTCGGCCCTGGCACTGGCCCGCGAACTGGGAAACCCGCGCCAGACGGGCGCGGCCCTGCTCGGCGCCGGCCGGTGCGAGCGCGACCTGGGTCGGGTCGACGCGGCCGAGAGACGCCTGCGCGAGGCCTTGGCGGTGTACGAGAGCCTCGGCGCCCGGGAGGCGCCGTCGGTCGCGGCCGAACTCGCCGGCCTGCGGGCCTGATCGGGCAGCGGGCCCGGCGGCTTCGCCGTCCCGCAACTCGTCGTGGTGGTCGCCGGGAGACACGGGCTCGGTGTGCGCAGTGACCGGGGCTCCGAATTCGCTACGGTGAACACCGTTGGCGCGTCACCGGGTTACCGCGTGACGGAGTGGCCACGTGACCGACCGCAGGGGTGCAAGGTGCATGAACTGATCCTCCGTCACGCAGCGGAGCGCGGGGCCAGGGCCGCCTTCGCCGATGCCGACGGCACGGTGGACTACGGCGAACTCGCCCGCCGCACCGCCCGGGTGGCCGGCAACCTGCGGGTCGGTCGCGGCGGCCGGGTGGCGCTGTGCCTGTCCGGCGGGGTGCCCGCCGTCGCGGCCACCCTCGGCGTCGCCCGCGCGGCCGCCGTCGGCGTCCTGCTCGACCCGCGAAGCGGCGAGGACGACCTCCGGTTCCGGGTGGAGGACAGCGGCGCCGAGGTGGTGGTCACCGACCGCGAGCACCTGGCGCGGGTCCGGCGGGTGGCCGGAGCCCGGGTGGTGACCGTCGACGAGCTGCTCGGGGCCACCCGTACGCCGCCACGGGACGACCTCGGAGCGGACGAGCCCGCCTGGCTGCACTACACGTCGGGGACCGGCGGGGACCCGAAGGGCGTGCTGTCGGCGCAGGGGCCCTGGCTGCGGTCGGCCGATCTCGCCTACCGGGGACTGCTGGGCATGTCCGGCGACGACCACCTGCTCTGGCCGCTGCCGCTGTTCCACGCGTTCGGGCACTCGATGTGCGTGGTGGGCGTGCTGGCCCTGGGCGCGAGCGCCTACGTGATGGACCGTTTCACCGCGGACCGGGCGGCCGCCCTGCTGCGCCGGACGCCGTTCACGGCCCTGGGCGGCGTCCCGACGGTCTTCACCCAGCTCCTGGACGCCGGGGCGCCGCTGCCGCCGCGCTGCCTGTCCGCCGGCGCCCCGCTGCCGGAGGAGCTGCGGGCCCGGTTCCGCCGGACGTTCGGGCGTGAGCTGCACGACGGCTACGGCAGCACCGAGGCGTCCGGAAAGATCGCCGTCGACGGCGTCGTGCTGCCCGGAATCGACACCCGGTTCGTCGACGGTGAGCTCCGGTTGCGGATGCCCGGCGCCGACGGGTGGCACGCGACCGGGGACCTCGGCCACGAGGAGGACGGCCGGCTGGTGGTGACCGGGCGGGCGAGCGACGTGATCATCCGGGGCGGCGAGAACGTCCACCCGGCCGAGATCGAGCAGATCGTGGCCCGCTGCCCCGGCGTCCGGGACGTGGCCGTGGCGGGAGAGCCCGACGCGGTGCTCGGCGAGGTGCCGGTCGCCTACGTGGTGGGTGACGCCGATCCGGCGGCGCTCCTGGCCTTCTGCCGCGGCCTGCTGCCACCGCACCGGGTGCCGCAGGAGATCCGCGCCGTCAGCCGGATCCCGCAGACCTCCTCGGGCAAACCGGCGCGGCGGCGGCTCCGCCACCAGTACCTGCTCGACGTGGTCCGACGGGAGACCGCGGGGATCACCGGCCGGCCACCCGGGGCGGACCAGCCGTTCGCCGAAGCCGGTCTGGACTCGCTCGGCACCGTACGACTGCGGGACCGGCTGGGTGCGGACCTGGGCGTCGCCCTGCCGCCGTCCCTGGTGTTCGACCACCCCACGCCCCGCGCGGTGGCCGACTACCTCACGGGCGCGGCCGCCGGCCCGCCACCGCCCGCCCGCAGGGCCACGGCCACCGAGCCGGTCGCGATCGTGGGCATGGCCTGCCGCTACCCCGGCGGGATCAGCAGCCCCGAGGACCTCTGGCGCGTGGTCGCCGCCGGCCGGGACACGATCACGGAGTTCCCCACCGACCGGGGCTGGCCCCTGGACGACCTGTTCCACCCCGACCCCGACCACATCGGCACCAGCTACGTCACCCGCGGCGGCTTCCTCAAGGACGCGGCCGACTTCGACGCGGCGTTCTTCCGCATGTCGCCGCGCGAGGCCCTGGCCACCGACCCGCAGCAGCGACTGCTGCTGGAGACGGCCTGGGAGGCGTTCGAACGGACGGGCATCGCGCCCGAATCGCTGCGCGGCAGCAACACCGGCGTCTTCGTCGGCCTGATGTACAACGACTACGCCGGCCGCTTCCGGGGCAGCGCCCACCAGCTCCAGGCCCAGCTCGCCCTGGGCGCCGCGGGCAGCGTGGCCTCGGGGCGGATCGCCTACAACCTGGGCCTGCACGGCCCGGCGCTCACCCTGGACACCGCCTGCTCCTCCTCGCTGGTCGCCATGCACCTCGCGGCGGACTCCCTGCGCGACGGCCGGTGCGACCTGGCCCTGGCGGGCGGCGCGACCGTCATGGCCACGCCGGACAGCTTCGTCGTGTTCAGCCGGCAGCGCGGCCTGGCCCCGGACGGACGGGTCAAGCCGTTCTCCGCCGCCGCCGACGGCACCGCCTGGTCGGAGGGGGTGGGACTGCTGGTCCTGGAGCGGGTGTCCGACGCGCTGCGCAACGGTCACCCGATCCTGGCCCTGCTGCGCGGCTCCGCGGTCAACCAGGACGGGGCGTCGAACGGCCTCACGGCGCCCAGCGGCCCCGCGCAGGCGGCCGTGATCCAGCAGGCGCTGGCCGATGCCGGGCTGACCGGCGCCGACGTGGACGTGGTCGAGGCCCACGGAACCGGCACCGCCCTGGGCGACCCGATCGAGGCGGCCGCGCTGCTCGCCACCTACGGCCAGGACCGGGACCGGTCGGCGCCGCTCCTGGTCGGTACGGTCAAGTCCAACCTCGGGCACACCCAGGCGGCGGCCGGGGTCGCCGGCGTGATCAAGACCGTGATGGCGATGCGGCACCGCACCGTGCCCGCCACGCTGCACGTCGACGAGCCCAGCCCGCACGTCGACTGGTCCGCCGGGGCCGTCCGGCTGGTCACCGAGCCGACGCCCTGGCCGACGGGCCGGCCGGCGTCCCGCTCGGTGGGCCGATCGGCGTCCCGGTCGGCGTCCCGGCCGACGCAGAACCGTCCGCGCCGGGCCGCGGTGTCGGCCTTCGGGATCTCGGGGACCAACGCGCATGTGATCGTCGAGGAGTACGAGCAGCTGCGCGTGGCGTTCCTGTTCCCCGGGCAGGGGGCGCGGCGGCGCGGGACGACCCGGGACCTGGCGGCCGAGTACCCGGTGTTCGCCGCCGCGTTCGAGGAGGTGCGCGCCCAGCTGGATCCGGTGCTGAACACGACACCGGACCCGGCGCACCGGACGGACCTCGCCGGGGCGGCCCTGTTCGCCCACGAGGTGGCGCTGTTCCGCCTGTTGGAGTCCTGGGGGTACCGCCCGGACGCGCTGATCGGGCACGGCGCCGGGCAGATCGCGGCGGCTCACGTGGCCGGCGTCCTGTCCCTGCCCGACGCGGCGAGGCTGCTCGCCGCCCGTGGGCCGGAGGAGTTCGCGGAGACGGCACGCAGCCTGACGTACCGCCCGCCGCTCGTTCCGGTCATCGGCGCCCGCCCGGACGATCCGGAGCACTGGGTGCGGCGCCGGCACGAGACGGTCGGCCTCGCCGAGCAGGTGGCCGCGGTCGACGGCGTCACCCTCGTCGACCTGGGCCCGGGCGTCGGGGACAGGGAGGGCGCCGAGGGCATCGAGGGCATCGAGGGCGTCATCCCCACCACCGACCCCGAGCGGACGGCGGCCCGGCTGCGGGGCACCCGCGCCTTCCAGCGCCGGCGCTACTGGCTCGACCGCGCCGCCGAGCACCCCCTGATCGAGTCGACCGTCGTCGTGCCCGGTTCCGGGGAGGTGGTGTGCACCGCCGACCTCACCCCCGGGTGGCTGCTCGACCACGTCGTCGACGGAACGGCGGTCGTGCCCGCCACGGCGATCCTGGAACTGGTGCTGTACGCGGGGGAGCGGGCCGGCTGCGGCACCGTCGACGACCTGGTCCTGCACACGGTGATGCGCCTGCCGGAGACTCGGCGCGCCGAGATCGTCGTACGTCCCGGGACCGACGGCGTACGGCCGTTCGAGGTGCACGCGAACGGCGTCCTCTGTGCCAGCGGCCGGCTGGACTCCCGCCCCGCGCCGCCGGTGGACATCGGCCCGTGGCCCCCGCCGGACGCCGAGGAGCTCGACGTCGACCACGCCGAGTACGGACCGGCGTTCCGCGGGCTGTCCAGGGTGTGGCGCCGCGGTGACGAGCTCTTCGGCGAGGTGCGCGGGGACTTCCCGGACGCGGGGCGCTTCGCGCTCCACCCCGCCCTGCTCGACGCGGCGCTGCACCCGGCGCGGCTGCTCGGCGGGGGAGTGCCGTTCGCCCTGCGCGGGGTGCACCTGCTGGCGCGGGGGGCCACGGGGCTGCGGGTCCGCATCCGCGACGGGCGGATCGCCGTCGCCGACCAGGAGGGCCGGCCGGTGGCCTGCGTCGAATCACTCACCGTGCGCGCGCTCGGACCCCGTTCGACGAGTACCCCTTCGGCCGACACCCGTCCCTCCGGAACCGGTCCGGCCGACACCCGTCCCTCCGGAACCGGTCCGGCCGACACCCGTCCCTCCGGAACCGGTCCGGCCGACACCCGTCCGATCGGTACCCGCTCGACCGGCCACCTCGTGCCGGGGTCCGGCCGGGGCGCGCTGTTCCGCCCGGAGTGGCAGCGGACCCCGGGCCGGCCGCGCGGTCGGGTCCACGAGGTGCGGCCCGGCGACGCCCCCGCCGCCCTGGCGCTCGCACTGCGGGAACTGCAGGCCGACCACGAGCACCTCACCGTCCTGGTACGGCCGGGAGATCCGGCGGGCGCGGCGGTGGCCGGCCTGGTGCGGGTCGCGCAGACGGAGCACCCGGGCCGGTTCACCCTGGCCGAAATCGGCGACGGGCAGACCGACATGGTGGCCGAACGCGCGAACCTGGTCCCCGTGCCGGGCGGCACCTTCACCTGGCGCGGCACCGTCCTGGTCACCGGGGGCGGCGCACTGGGCCGGGCGGTCGCCGAGCACCTGAGGGGCAGGGGAGTGCGCGTCGTCGTCGCCGGCCGCAGTGGCGAGACACGCCTGGACGTCACCGACCGGGCGGCGCTGACCGCACTGGTCGACTCCATCGAGGACCTGCGGGCCGTCGTGCACACCGCCGGAGTGCTCGACGACGGCATCCTGACGTCGATGACCCCGGCCCGCCTGGCGACGGTGTGGCGCCCCAAGGCCGAAGCCGCCTGGCAGCTGCACGAGTTGACCGCACAGCGGGACCTGGACGCCTTCGTGCTGTTCTCCTCGGCGGCCGGTGTGCTCGGCCACGCCGGGCAGGCCAACTACGCGGCGGCCAACAGCTCTCTCGACGAACTCGCCCGCCACCGGCGGCGGTTGGGACTCCCCGCGCTCTCCCTGGCCTGGGGACCCTGGACGATCGGCATGATGGCCGACCGGACGGCCGCCGCCGGCCTGCTGCCCCTCGCGCCAGCCGAGGGCCTGGCACTCCTGGAGGCGGCACTGGGCACCGACGAACCCGTCCTGGTACCGATCGCCTTCGACCACCCGAACGGTCCGACCGAGCCCACCTACCCCAACCAGCCCCACCACCCGCACCGTCCGGAACCGCGGAGCACACCGGAACCGACCCCGCCGGCCAGCACGCTGGAGATGGTGCGCGCCGAGGTCGCCGCCGTCCTCAGCTACCCGGACGTGGACCCGGACACCCCGATCCCCGACCTCGGCTTCGACTCGCTGACCTCCATCGAACTGCGCAACCGACTGGAGGAACGGACCGGCCTGCGCCTCCCCGCCACGGTGGTGTTCGACGCCGCCACGCCGAGGGCCCTCGCCGAGCAGCTGCGCCCACCGCCGGCCCCGGGGACGCTCACCTTCCTGTACCGCAAACTGTGCGAGCTGGGCCGGCCCCGGGAGGCCATGCACCTGCTCGTCTCCGCCTCCTGGGCGCTGCCGTCGGCGGCGACCCTCCCGTCCGTCGCCCCGCAGCGGCTCAGCGCCGGCGAAGGCCCGGCCGTCGTCTGCTTCCCCGCCCTCACCTCTCCCCCCGGGGAGTACGCCCTCCTCGCCCGGCACCTGCCCGGCCTGTGGCTGCTCCCGCACCCGGGGTACGACGGCGGTCCCGTCCCCGAGGACGTGGAGAGCCTCGTCCGGACCCACGCCGCCTCGATCGGGCGACTCGACCGCCCGGTCGTGCTCCTGGGCCGCTCCACCGGCGGGCTGGTCGCCCAAGCCGTCGCGGAACGCGTCGGCGCCGAGGCGGTGGTCCTGCTCGACACCCTCCCCGTCCGCGACGAGGGCCGACTCGCCGAACTGGCCGTCCGCAGCGCCACCAGGCTCGACGAGCCCGCCCTCGCCGCCATGGGCGCCTACGCCCGCATCTTCCTCGACCGCCAGGAGCCGGAGCCGGCCGTCCCGACCCTGCACCTGCGCGCCGGCGACGTACCGGGCGACCACTACTCCATCCTCGACGAACACGTGAGCACGACGGCGAAGGCCGTCCGGGAGTGGCTCGCCCGGACCCTGCCGACCGAGCCGGAATGACCGGACGCCCGTCGGCATGCAGCCCCGGACCGAGCCGAACCCCGCCGAACCGACCCGGACCCGGGCCGGCCTGAACCCGGCCCGGCCCGGGCCGCCGGCCGGCGCACCGCCGTGAAAAACCGGATGCCCGGGCCGCGCCCGTCGGGCACAATCGGCGCCGATGCCTCACCTGACTGCCGACCGGCTGCTCGCCGCCGTCGAACCACTGCCCCACCCGCTCCGGCTGCGCGAGGTGGCCCGTACCGCCGCCGCCCTCGCCCCCTCCGACCTGACGGCCCTGCTCGCCGAGCTGGACGGCCGTGGCCCGTACGAACGCCGACTCGCCGCGCTGGCCGCCCTCGCCGGACGGCGGGCGCGCCATCTGATCGACCGGATCGACGACCCCGACCCCGTCGTGCGGCGCTACGCGCACCGGGCGATCGGGGAGCTGCCGTTCCCGGACGGCGACCTTGAGGCCGCGATGCTCAGCGCCCCGAAGGCGGTCCGCGACGAGCTGGCCCGCGCCGTCCTGCGGGCCGGGCGCACAGCGGTGGCCGAGCGGCTGGTGCCGGTCGTCCGCGAGCGCTGGGGCGCCGCCGAGGCGGCCCGGCTGCTGCCGGTCTGCTCGGCCGAGGCCGTCGCCGCCGAACTGCCCGCGCTGGCCCACGCGATCGCCTTCTCCACCTCGCTCGGACACCGCCACCCGGGCGCGGTGCTGGACGAGGCCGAGCGTCAACTCGCCGACCTGCCGTACGGCTTGAGGCGCACCTTCTGGCAGCGGCACGCCCTCGGCCTGGCCGCCGCCGCCGGCCGCGAACCGGCCCGGATGCTGGAGCTGCTGGAGCGCCACCCCGAGGCCGGCCTGCCCGGCCCGCTGCGCGACCGGCTCGCTGGCCTCGCCGCCGTCTCCGCCGGGCGGACCGTCCGCCTGCTGCTCGCGATCGACCGGCACCGCCACGAGCCGCCGCTGCGCGCCGGCGTGGCCCGTCGGCTGGCCGCGGCCCGGCCGGACGGACTCGCCGCGCTCGCGCACCGCCACCACGAGAGCCACCTCGCGCTGCTGCGGCAGCTGCCCCCGGCCCGGCGGGCCGCCTTCTACGACGAGGTGGCGGCGCAGCCCGGCCCGTACCGCTCCTGGTACTCCGTCGACGTCCTCGCCGTGCTGCCCGCGAAGGAGCGGCACGTGCGGGCGCGGGCCCAGCTGGCGGCGGACAGCGAGGACGTCGTCCCGCTCGTCCTGCTGCCGGTCGCCGAGGCCCGGCCGAGGCTGCTGGCCGAGACCCGCGTGGCCGACGCCTGGGACCGGGGCTGGGCCTGGGCACAACTGGTCCGGCAGGCCGCACTCTCCGGCGAACCGGGCGCCCTGCCCGAGGCGCTCGAACTGCTCACCCGACTGCGCAACGAGCAGGACCCGGTCCGCGGCACGGCGCTGGAGGAGGTCGCGGCAGTGCCGCCGCGGCTCTTCGACGACGCCACCGCCGGCCCGCTGGAGCGGCTCACCGACGACGCCCTGGCCGCCCGGGACTGTTCGGCGCGCACGCGCACCGCACTCGGCCGCCTCGCCGGCGCCGTCCTCGGCGAGCACGTGGGCGGGCCGGCCCGCGAACTGCTCGCCTGGGCCGTCCGCACCCTCGAACGGACCGACGGCGCCGGCCTCACCGTCCCGCCCCGGCGCGAGGCGGCGGTGGTCGACGCGCTGTGGGCCGCGCTGGAACGCTCGGCCCGATCCCGCGACGCCGCACTGCTGCTCGCGCTGGCCGGGACGCTCGGCGACCGGGCGCGACGTGCTCCCGCCCTCGCCGAACTGCTGGAGCGCGTCCTGCACTCGGGCGGCGACCGTGCCGTCGAACGGGCCGCCGCACCGCTGCTGCGCGACCCCGCCACCGGCGGCGAACGCGCGGCCCGGCTGCTCGCGCTCAGGCCGTCGGCCGTCACCCTGGCCCCGGTGCGGGCCGTCCTGACCCGGATCCGCACCGATCTGCTCGGGCCCCTGCTCGACACCCCCTTGACCGCGACCGACCTGGTCGACGCGGACCGCTGGCTCCCCGCACAGCAGCACGCGGCCGCCGAACGGCTCGCCCGTACGGTCGGCGACCCCACCCGGGCCCTGGCCGAGCGCGCCGCCGCCCTGCGCGCCGCGGCCCGGATCCCCGTCCACGGCGAGGCCCTGCTGCGCCGGTACGCGGACTCCGCCGAGACCGTCCTCGCCGAGGCCGCGCTCGCCGCGCTGCCCTGGACCGAGCGCCCCGCCGGGGCGCTGCCCGAACTGCTCTCCCACGCCGCCGACGACCGCGCCCGGGTCGCCCTCCACGCGGCCGGCCGCGCCGCCCGGTTCGCGGGGAGCTCCGAACTGGGCCCCGCGCTGCGGCGGATCGCGCTCGATCCGGCGGCGAAGGTGACCAGCCGCAAGCAGGCCGTCCGGCTCGCCGCCGCGCACCTGGTCCTGGACGAGGCGGCCGCCCTGCTGCGCGAGGTGTACACCGCGCCGGGGCAGCACCACGACGTCCGCGCCGCGGTGCTGGCGACGGTCGGTGACCGGATCGCCGACCTGCCGCTGTGGGACGTGCTCACCGACGCGGCCGACGGGCCGGACGGACTGCGGAACGCACTGGTCCTGCACCTGAGCGGGGAACGGACAGCCGCGGAGCACCGACCGGCGTTCGCCGGTCTGATGGCCCGGCTGGCGGTCGACGCCGACCTCCTCACCGCCTCACCCGCGCAAGGGCAGCTCGTCTCCTGGGGCCGGTACGCGCCGGAGGCGGTGCGGGCGCTCGTCCCGCTGGTGACCGACCTCGCCGAGCAGGACCGCTGCCAGGGAGCGGCCCGCGCGCTGACCGGAATGGCACTGTCGGACGCCCCGCACCCGCTCGGCGGCTGCGCGCCGGGCAGCGTCCTGGCGGACGTCCTGACCGCCCTGATCGAGACCCTGCGTGCCGGGGAACCGGCGCTTCCCGGCCGCGACCAGCCGGCCCGGCGGCGGATCGACGCGCTCACCGGCTGGATGTGGAGCCCGAACGCCACGGCGCGGGCCGTCCGCGCCACCCGGCGGGAGGTCGCCGCGATTCTGCTCACCGAACCCGCGCTGCTGCCCGAGGCCACCCGCCGACTGGTCGAGGCGCTCGACCTCGACGCACCGGACCTGGGCGAGCGCGTCGCCGAGCTGGCCGTCCTGGTCGCCGACCGTCCGGTGCTGGCGGTGGCCGCCGCCGACGCACTGAACCGCCAGGGCAACGGACGACGGGAGGCACCGGAGCACGCGCTGGCGGCCGCCCGCCGACTGGCCGCCGACGACGGACTCGCGCCCGGCCTGTTCGCCGTCGCACTGACGAACACGGGGGCGCAGCTCGGCTGGCCCGCCGAGTGGCGGGAGGTGCTGCACGCGCTGCGCCGCCACCCGCGGCCGGACGTCCGGGACGCCGCCCTCGCGGTGTTCACCGACCCTGCGTGAGCGGACCCCTGCGTGAGCGGACCCCTGCGTTCGGGGCACCCTGCGGGTCGGCCCGTGGCCGTTCCTGCCCCCGATACGCAGGGTGAGCCGGAACAAGGTCCGCGACGACGGTGTTCCACGGGCAACGGGCACGGCTCTGCCCGGCGTCCACGCCGCGGCGGTAGGGAGGCCGGTATGGCACTGCAGGGCACCGGATTCGGGCCGGCGGACGGCTCGCGTTATCTGCCGATCGCCGAGCACGGCCTGATCGGCGATCTCCGGTCCGCCGCGCTGGTGGGGACCGACGGCACGATCGACTGGTACTGCTGCCCGCGTTTCGACGCCCCCAGCGTCTTCGCGTCCATCCTCGATGCCGACCGGGGCGGGTCGTTCGAGCTGGCCGCCGATGTGCCGACGCGCACCCGGCAGTTCTACTTCCCCGACACCAACGTCCTGATCACCCGGTTCTTCGCCACCGACGGGGTGGCGGAGATCCAGGACTTCATGCCGGTCGTGGACGAGTCGCGCGAGGCCGGTCGGCACCGGCTGATCCGGCGGGTGGTCTGTGCCCGGGGAACGCTTCCGTTCCGGGCGCGGGTGGCTCCCCGCTTCGACTACGGATCCGAACCGCACACCGTGAGTGTCCGGGCCCACGAGGCCGTCTTCGAGTCCCCCTCGATGGCGCTCGCGCTGACGGCCACCGTGCCGCTCGAACGCGAGGGCGTGGACGTGTGGTCGCACTTCAAGCTCCTCGAAGGCGAGTCGGCGGTGTTCGCCCTCGACCGGGTCGGCGGCGACCTGGCCCCGCGGGCGTGTCCCCGGGCGGAGGCGGAGGAGCAGTTCGAGGCGACGGTGCGGTTCTGGCGCCGCTGGCTGGCCGGGTCCCGCTACCACGGGCGGTGGCGTGAGATGGTGCACCGCTCCGCGCTGGTGCTGAAACTGCTCACCTACGCGCCGACCGGTGCGATCGTGGCCGCGCCGACGACGAGCCTGCCCGAGCGGATCGGCGGCGAGCGCAACTGGGACTACCGGTACGTGTGGGTCCGGGACGCGGCCTTCTGCGTCTACGCCATGCTCCGGCTGGGCTTCACCGCGGAGGCCGAGGCCTTCATGGGCTTCCTCTCCGACCGGGGCATCCTGCGGGGCGGCGCCGGCGCCACGGGACCGCTGCAGATCATGTACGGGATCGACGGGCGCAGCGACCTGCCCGAGCGCGAGCTGTCCCACCTGGAGGGACACCTGGGCTCCGCCCCGGTGCGGGTGGGGAACGCGGCCACCGGCCAGCTCCAGCTGGACATCTACGGAGCGCTGATCGACTCCGTCTACCTGTACGACAAGTGGGGGCAGCCGATCAGCAGCGATCACTGGGACGAGGTCGGTGCCGTGGTGGACTGGCTCTGCGACCACTGGGACCAGCCCGACGAAGGCGTCTGGGAGACCCGGGGCGGCCGGAAGGACTTCCTCTACTCACGGCTGATGTGCTGGGTGGCGATCGAGCGGGCCATCCGGTTGGCGAACCGGCGCGGGCTGCCGGCGGACCTCCCGCGCTGGCAGCGGAGCCGGGACGCGATCTACCGGCAGATCATGCGACGCGGCTGGTCGGCCGACCGCAGGGCGTTCGCCCAGAGCCTGGGCGGCGACGTCCTCGACGCCTCCGTGCTGATGATGCCGCTGGCCAAGTTCATCTCGCCGAGCGACCCCAAGTGGCTGGCGACCCTGGACGCGCTGAGTGCGGAACTCGTCTCCGACTCGCTGGTCTACCGCTACGACCCGGAGGCCAGCCCGGACGGTCTGCGCGGGGCCGAGGGCACCTTCTCGATCTGCTCGTTCTGGTACGTCGAGGCCCTCGCCCGCGCCGGACGCGTGGAGGAGGCCCGGCTGGCCTTCGAGAAGATGCTCACCTATGCCAACCACCTCGGCCTGTACGCCGAGGAGATCGGGCCGACCGGTGAGCAGCTCGGCAACTTCCCGCAGGCCTTCACCCATCTCGCGCTGATCAGCGCCGCGTTCAACCTGGACCGCACGCTCGGTTGACGAATGCGGCGTCCCGTCCGGAACGGCGGACATTCGGCGCGGTGGGGAAGCCCGGAATTCGGAGGAATGATTCGATCCACTTGTCGGCATTGCCGACGGGTGAGGTGGGCGAGTGCGCAGCCCTCCGAGGTCGTACAGTCGTTCAGGAATCAACACTTCCGGAAATCCCCGATTGCCCGTCACGTGCCCGCCGTCCCGTGCTGTGACCTTTGCCACAGCTTTATGCGGAGCCGTGGCTTCCTTGACGGATTCTTATGGCCGGATCGATGCATGATGGCCAGATGTCGCATGATCATTCGTCAAACGTTCATACCGAATGGCAGTGTGGGCGTGGTCGTACCCGACCCTTCTGCAACAGGTGTGCACGGATCGTGTACACGATGACGAATGGCTGAACTCTGTGCGCATGACCCGTTCGGATCGCAACGACGCGACCACGCGGCCCCGCTTCTTAGACGAAAAGCTCACCCTTGAGGAGTTCTCCGAGCTCGCCGGCCAGGTCGGCGGCTATCCCTATGTGAAGATCGTGCTCGACTGCGACGAGTCGGTGCTTCACTTCATCGACAGTGCCGACGGCACTCTCCATGTCCGCTACATCGCGTGCGAGATCCTCGGCATGTCGATCGACGAACTCGCCGGCAGGCTCGATTCGTTCAACGACGACGTCTACCGGAATCCCGACCGCCGCTTCTATCTCGGCACGCTCGCCCGCCATACCGGCCGCGCCGGCCGGTCCACGGAAAGCGGCCACGAGGCCGAGGATTTCCTGTCCCTGGAAACGGTCGACGTCGACACCATGTCCCAGGACATGCTGCGCTTCTTCTATCACCGGGTGCGCGAGCACGTCGATCCTTCGCTGCGGCTGGTCCTGAAGCCGGCCGGCCACCAGCAGGAGGGCTACCTCGCCGGAATTCCGGAGAACGAGATTCCGCGCGTCCTGTCCCATGAGCTCTATTCCGTGGCCTCGTTCGTGCCGCTGAACCCCGGGGAGGCCCACGGGCGGCTGCGGGTGTTCCGCTCGGAGGAGGAGTACCGGGCCGAGGCCGAACCGCTGGAGTGGCACGACATCGTGGTGATGCCCCGGGTGCCGGAGGACATCCCCCGGGTGTCCGGCATCATCCACACCGAGCACACCACGCCGCTCTCCCACATCAACGTGATGGCCGCCGGGTGGCGGATCCCCAACGCCGTCGGCATCGGCGCCGTCGAACGGATCGACCGCGACGGGCTGGACGGCCGGTGGGTGCGCTACCGGGTCGAGGCCGAGGGCGGGGACCTCCTCCTGGAGGCCGCCCGGCCGGGGGACCACGACGGCGACGGGGGCCATGAGGGCCACGAGGGCCACGGGGGAGTCCGGCCGACTCCGCCGGCCGATCACATCGTCGTCGACCGGCCCGACCTCACGCCCACGCCGATCACCCCGCTGTCCGACCTGCGCGCGGGGGACCACGTCCGGTTCGGCACCAAGGCCGCCAACCTCGGTGAACTCACCCACCTGCTGCAGCACGGCTCTCCCCGCTGGCTCGGCTTCTACCAGGTGCCCCGGCCGCCCCGGGCCGACCTGCTGCGCTACCTGGCCCGGCAACTCGGCCTCCCGGAGGACGCGGACGGGGCCGAGCTGAACGCCGCCGCGCAGCTCCTGGTGAAGGAGTACGCCGAGGTGCCGCGCGGGATCGTGCTGCCGTTCTCCCTCCAGCAGCGCTTCCTCGACTCCTCGGCGGAGCTCCGGGACGCCGTCGACCGGCTGGACTCCCTTCTCCAGGAGGGAACTTCACCCCAGGAGGGGACTTCGCGCCAGGGCGGGACGTCACCCCGGGAGGGGACTTCGCGCCGGACGTCGCTCCACGCGGAGACGTCGCGGATCGAGGAACTCTGCCTCGACGTGCAGCGGCTGATCCGCGGCACCCCGCTGCCCGACCCGATCCGCGCCGAGGTCGACCGGGCGATCGACCGCCACCTGTACGGCGCCACCGTCCAGGTCGTCCGCAGCTCTTCCAACGCCGAGGACCTGTCCGGCTTCTCCGCCGCCGGACTCTACGAATCGGTGGCGCACGTCAGCGGCACGGGCGCGGTCCTCGACGCCGTCCGGGAGGTCTGGGCCTCGCTGTTCTCGCCGCGCGCGGTGCTGCTGCGGCGCCAGGCGGGCATCGCCCTGGACCACTGCCGGATGGGCGTGGTCGTCCAGGAGCAGGTCGGATCCACCGTCGGCGGCGTCCTGGTCACCTGCAACCCGCTCAGCCCGCAGGACTTCCGCGACGTCTACCTCAACATCTCGCCGCGCTCGGTGGCCGACGTGGTGACCGGTCGGGGCGCCCCGCTCCAGTACCTGTGCAACACCATGGAGGGCGGAAGCCGGACGGTCTCGCTGGGCACCGCCGCCACCGACCTGGATGCCGCGACCAAGGACCTCGTGCGCCGACTGGCCCTGATCAGCAGGCTGTTGCAGTCGCACTTCTCGCCCGACGAGACGTACGGGGCCCCGGTCGACATCGAGTGGGCGATCGAGGGCGACCGGGTCAGCCTGCTGCAGCTGCGCCCCTTCCGCACCGCCGGCTGACGCTGCCGGAGCGCCGCACCGCGCCGCACCGGCCAAGGCCCGGCGTGCCGCGGCCCGGCGTGTCATGAGCCGACGCGCCGCGGGCCGACCTGCCGCGGGCCGGTGCGGCGTGGCTCCGGCACGCCCGCCAACGATTGAACTTCCTTCAGGAGTAAGTACGTTGAACAAGATCCTGTACGTCTACGTCAAGGGCGGCGCCCCGCTGGAGTACGCCTTCCCGCGGATCGCCGCCTGCGGCGAGCTGCACGTCCTCGCACTCGCGCCGCTGCCCACGTCCGGGGAGGACGTGTGGCGGCCCAGCTGTACCAGCATCGAGCTGGTGCCCGAGGCGCCGCGCGGCGACGAACTGGTCGAGCTGATCGTGGAGTACGCGAAGGCCATCGGAGCCGACGCGCTGCTGACCCTCTCGGAGTTCGCGGTCCTGGCCGTCGCGCACGCCGCGAGCCGGCTCCACCTGGCCGGTCCGGGGGAGGGGATCGTCCGTGCCAGGGACAAGCGGCTGATGCGGGAGGCCTGGGCCGCCGCCGGGGTGCCGATACCCGCGTTCCGCCGGGTCGACAGCCTCGGGGACCTGACCTCCGCACTGGCCGAACTCGAAGCCCCGCTGCTGCTCAAGCCGGCCTGGGGTGCCGGGTCGGTCGCCCAGATCGTGCTGGACTCGGTCGAGGAGGCCGCCCCGGCATGGGCCGGGATCGAGAGCGGACTGCGGGCGGGCAGCCAGGTCGGCATGAACGAGCTGTACGCCGAGGACACCGACCGGGACCGCCTGGTCGAGACGATCGCCCAGGGCTCCACCGAGGGCTGGTACCAGGAGCCCGGCTACGGCGACTACGTGAGCGTGGAGGGGATCGTCGCGGACGGCGTCTACCGTCCGCTGGCCATGACCGCCAAGCTGCCGACCGTGCCGTCCTTCGTCGAGGTGGCCAGCACCTCGCCCTCCGTCCTGCCGGTGCCGCTGCAACGCCGGATCGAGGAGGTGTCGCGGCAGGCCGTCGACGCGCTCGGGCTGGAGAACTGCGGCACCCACACCGAGCTGAAGCTGATGAAGGACGGCGAGCTGGTGGTCATCGAGACCGCGGCCAGGTTCGGCGGCCTGCTGACGACCAGGCAGGTCCACGAGGTCTTCGGGCTCGACCCGATCGGCATGCTGGTCCGGCAGCTGCTCGGCGAGCGGGTGGACTACCCGGCGGCCATGCTCACCGACGGGGTCAGGGCCGCCGCGTCGCTGGCCGTCGTCCCGGCCGACGCGTCGGGAGCGCCCTGGCGGAGCAGCCCGGTCTGGAACCCGCAGGCCGTGGACTGGCAGAGCCTGCTCTCCCCGGGCAGCACCATCGAGGCCGTACCCGCCTTCGCGATGCCCGCGGGCCGGACGGTCCCCGCCTTCGACCCGTCCGCGGGGTCGCGCAACTGGCTCGGGGTCTACCTGCTGAGCGCCGTCGACGCCGCCACCCTGCAGCGCGACTGCAACGCCGTGCTGAACGGCATGGAAGCCGCCCTGCACCGGGCCGCCTCCTGAACCCCGCCACCTCCCTCATCCCCAACTCCCATCCCTCCGAGCGAGGTTCCTCCATGCGTGTACTGTTCGCCGGCGTACCCGGCATCGGCCACCTCTTCCCGCTGGTCCCGCTGGCCAGGGCGATGCACGAGCTCGGCCACGAGGTCGCGATGGCCTCGATGGACGGTGGCGAAGACGTCGCCGGGGCCGGTCTGCCGTACCTGCCCATCGCGCCGGGGCTCGACTGGCGCAAGGTGATCAGGGAGGCCGGCCGCACCCAGCGGCCCGACCTGATGCAGCGGGTGGTCGAGAGCAATTCGGCCGATCGCGAGGCGTTCGTCCCGCTGGCCGCCCTCGTCAACAACCGGGTGGCCGACGACGTGGTCGAGCTCGCCGCGCGGTGGCGGCCGGACCTGGTGGTGTACGACTACCAGTTCCCGGTGGCCCTGCTCGCGGCGACCCGCCTCGGCGTGCCCGCGGTCCAGCACGACCTCGGGTTCGTCCGCACCCCGAAGCTGCGCGCGCTGATGCTCGCGGAGATGGCGGACACCTTCGCCCGGCACGGAATCGACCGGCTGCCCGAGCCGGCGGAGGTCATCGACCTCGCGCCACCGAGCATGGCCGGGGACGAGCGGTACGGCTGCTCGATGCGGCCCGTCGCCTACAACGGCGAAGGCGACCTCCCCGCCGACCTGGCCGTGCCCGCCCACCGCCCGCGCGTGGCGGTGACGCTGGGCACCGTTCCGCCCAAGACGGACGGCCTGACCAGGATCGAGCGGGTGATCGAGGCGGCCGCCGACATCGACGCGGAGTTCGTGCTGGCGACCGGGGACCTCGACCTCAGCACGCTCGACACCCTGCCGGACAACGTCCGCGCCTACGGCTGGGTCCCGTGGCGGGCGCTGCTGGAGACCTGCGCGGCCGCCATCCACCACGGCGGCAGCAGCACCGCCCTCGGCGCACTGGACGCGGGCATCCCGCAGCTCGTCCTCCCCGACGGGTCCGACCGCTTCATCAACGCGGACGCGGTACGGGACCGGGGCGCCGGCCTCCGCGCCGCCGCCGAGGACATCGGCCCGGCCCTGCTCACCCGGCTGCTCACCGACACCGGGCTCAGCCGGGCCGCGCGAGAGGTCAGCGCCGAGATCGCGGCCATGCCGAGCCCGCCGGCAGTCGCGGAACGCCTCACCGGCCTCGCCGGAACCGCGGGCCTCACCGGCACGGCAAGTCTCACCGGCACCGCGGGCCTCGTCGGCACCGCGGGCTGAGGCAGCCGCCGGCCGTCGCGCACCCCCCCGGGGACCGGAAAGGACCACTGGGCCGCACGGGACCACCGTGGAAAGGAAGGAGCCCCGCCGGATTCCCCGGCGGGGCTCCTTCGCCGGTCGGGCCGTCCCGGGGATCCCCTCCTCGCCGTCGGTCCCGTCCGGAGGGAGGGGGGAACTCACCGCGCCGAGGACCCCACCGAGACGTGCAACCTCGCCGCCGACCCGGCCCACCGCGAACTGGTCGCCCGCTACAGCACCCTGCTGGAGGACCTGATCACCGCCGAGATCGGCACCGACACCCGCGCCTGGGTCATCGAGCGCCCCCGCCTGCTCGGCCGGCCCACCTGGCACGGCGACGACGACCGGCCCGCGGCCGTCGCGGCCCCGGCCCGACGCCGACCCGCCAGCCCGACGCCGACCCGCGTCGCCCGCGCGGGGCTGCGGTCGCCGACCCGGCCTCCACCCGGCCCGGAGGAAAACCGGGAGCCGTTCGGCGTCCACCGCGACACAATCACGGGATGATCGGCAAGCGGATCACCCATCGCACCGCGGACGGCGTCCGCATACCCGGAACCTGGCGGCACGCCTTCATCCACAACGGCGGCCACTACTTCCTCACCGACCTCTTCATCTACGCCGACGGGCTCATCGACTGCTGGGAACTCGTCACGGTCGAGGAGTTCGAGGAGAAGCTGCGCACCGGCTGGGTGGCCACCACCCTCCCGGAGGGCGGGGAGGCCTCCGCGCACGACCTGGCGGACTGGAAGTTCGGCGAGCCGGAGAGCTGGCTGACACCCGAGCTGCTGGTCGCCGAAATCCGCGACACCATCGACCAGTTGAACGGGCGCCCCGACTCGACCGGCCGCTGCCTCGCCGCCGTCGACACCTTCCTCGCCGACCGGACCGAGGAGAACCGGGCCGCGGCCCGCGCCGCGTTCCTGGCCGTCCCGGAGTCGCAGCGCCGCTACGCCCTGGGCGACATGGACAGCAAGGACCGGCCGCTGCGGATCCTGGTGGCCGGACCCGGCGGCCGGACCTACCTGTCGTTCGACGGAACGGTCACGCAGGAGGACTACGACGGCGCCCTCGCGTACTTCGAGGAGCGGGCCCGCTGGCAGGCCGAGCGGCCCACCCGTGTCCCGGCGGACGGGCCGGCGGCCCCGCACGCCCCGGCGGTCCGGCTCTACCAGTGGCATCTGAACGAGCCGCCGGCCGACCCCGGCAAGCGCGGCCTGCGCAACGACTACCCCGCCCCGATCACCGTGGCGGACGTGACCTACCCCTCCGTCGCCCATGCCTACTGGGCCCTGTCGGCGGCCCAGCCCGAGGCCCGGAGCGCGATCGCGACGGCGGAAACCGCCGCCGCAGCGCGCAAGCTCGCGACCGAGGCGCCTCGTCGCGAGGGCTGGGAGCATGCCCGGACCGCCGTCATGACGCGGCTGCTGCGCGCCAAGTACGACCAGCATCCCGAGCTGGCCGAGATCCTGCTGGCGACGGACGACGCCACCGTGATCTACGACGACATGGCCTCGGACTTCTGGGGCGACAACGCCGGCCGGGGCCGCAACTGGACGGGCCGGCTCCTCGAACTCGTCCGTTCCGAACTGCATGTGCGGCGGGCCGGAATCCCGGGGCTGTGAGCGGGGCGGGCGAGCGGCTCCCCGGGAGCCCGGGAGGCCGGGAGCCCGGGAGGCCGGGAGCCCGGGAGGCCGGAGAGGCCGCCTCCACCGATGGTGGAAACGGCCTCCCCGGTCCGTGATCCGGTGATCACGAAGAGCTGAATCAAGGCCCCTTCAAGCAAGTCTGACGAATCGTCAGGCCGCCGGAAGGCGCGGGGTCCGCGGCTGGGGCTCGGCCTGCTGCTCGACGGCGTCGAGCGCCGCACGGCGTAGGACGGGGAGGGGGCCGGGTCGGGCGTCGCGTGCCGCCGGGGGAGCGGCGGATCCTGAGCGTCCCCGGGCCCGAGCGGCCGGGGTGCGAGTACCGACGGGCCGCGGAGCCCCGGCGCGCAACCCGCTGCCGCGTACGGTTCGTCCACGCCGCGTTGTCCCGAGCGGCGCACGACGGGCCGGGCCCGGCGCGCCTACGTTCTCCGCGACCCGCACGACCGGAGACCCGAGGGAGCGACGCACGTGAACTGGCTGATCCACGACTATCGGGAGGACGACCTGGCTGCCGTCGTCCACCTGATCGACAGCACCGCCGGGCTCGGGCAGGAGTCCGTGTTCTCGCTCGCCGAGTGCATCGCCGCGCTGACCGCGCGCCAGCCCGCCGTCGTCGCGGTGCACGACGGTACGCCGATCGGTGCCGCGCTCGCGCAGGTGGCGGGGGAGCGGGCGTGGGTGATGCGGGTGGCGATCGCCCCGGCCTGGCGCGGGCGGGGCCTGGCCAGCGCGCTCCTGCGGGAACTGGAGCGACGGCTGGTCGAGGCACGCGTGCGGCGGATCGCCTATGTGCTGCCGGAGGAGGAACTGCTCGGCGAGGGACTGCACAACGCCGGCTACGAACGGCGGCCCGCCGCCGCGTACTTCGAGAAGACCGAGCCCGCCGCGGGCTCCGCGGCCGGCACGCTGGACGAGCTCGGCGGGCGGGTGCTGGGCGGCGACCTGTGGGACCGGGTGGCCGGAATGGCCGCCGAGAAGGAGCTGATCGAGCGCAGGGTCGTGCTGCCGCTCGCGGAGCCCGAGCGGGCGGCCCGGCACGGGGTCCGGCCGCCACGCGCGATCACCCTGTTCGGGCCGCCCGGCACCGGCAAGACGACCTTCGCCCGGGCCATCGCCTCCCGCCTGGGCTGGCCGTTCGTCGAACTGCTGCCCTCCCGGCTCGCCGACGAGGGCAACCTCGCCGCCGCGCTGCGCAGCGCCTTCGCCCGGATCGGCGAGCTGGAGCGGGTGCTGGTCTTCATCGACGAGGTGGAGGAGATCGCCCCCGTACGCGGCGAGGCCGGCCGGACGGGGACGATGCACGGCGTGACCAACGAACTGCTCAAGCTGATCCCCGGTTTCCGCGGGCGTGACGGCCGACTGCTGGTCTGCGCGACCAACTCCGTCCGCTCGCTCGACCCGGCGTTCCTGCGCACCGGCCGGTTCGACTACGTCATCCCGATCGGCACCCCCGACCCGGACGCCCGCGCCGCGATCTGGTCGCGCTACGCGCTCGGCACCGACCGCCTCGACGTGGACGTTCCCGCACTGGTGGCCGCGAGCGAGCACTTCTCCCCCGCCGACATCGAGCACGCCGCACGCCTGGCGGCGCAGACCGCGTTCGAGCGCGACGACGCCGTACCGGGGGCGACCACCGCGGACCACCTCGCCGCGATCGGCGCGAGCCGCCCGACGGTGACGGCCGCCATGGTCGAGGCCTTCCACACCGACATCGGCACCCACGCCAGGCTCTGACCCCGGGCCCGCACAGCGCACAGGCCTTCGGTGGCCGGCCCTCTCCGCTCATGGGAGAGGCTGGTCGATTCGACTCGCAGGCTGTGGAGGGCCCAGGGGTAGTGCGAAGTCCGGTGCGGACCCCGGGGGCGCCCTCGGCGAAGGTGCTCAGGGGCGGCCGGTGGTCTCCCGGTGTGCCTCGACGGTGACGGCGAGCCGGACGGCCGCGTCCGACCAGGTGCGGGCGGCGGCGTCCGGGTCGCCCGCCCGCAGGGCGTGGGCGAGGGCGCGCAGGAGCTCGGCGGTGGTGGCCAGGCCGCCGCGGTTCAGCCGGGCGGCGGTGCGGTCCAGGCGGGTGAGGGTGGGGCCGTCCGGGTGGCGCAGGCCCCGGTGGGCGGTGTCGGCGAGGGCGGCGAGCGCCTCGGCGAGGTCGGCGGCGACGGGGTCGGCCGACGGTGGCGCGGCGGGGCCGAAGGCCGTGGACGCGGTGCCGGGAGCGAGGTCGGGGACGACGACGGTGTCGCCCGCGAGGAGTGCGGCGGGCTCCAGGACGGTGCGGCCCGCCGCCCGTCGGAGGGTGGCGCTGACGTGGGTGACGGCGCCGGACCCGAGCGCCGCGGCGAGCGCGTCGAGGGAGCCGGGGCAGGCCGGGTCGTAGGTGGCGGCGAGGGTGGCCGGGTTGCCGGCGGCGTCGCGGACCGCGGCCTCCAGGCGCTGCTCGGCGGCGTCGTACCGGACCCCGTCGACGGCGGAGAGCCGCACCACGTGCAGGGACTCGGCGGCGATGCGGGGCCGGATCAGCCGCGGCGGCCGGCCCTCCAGGGTGCGCAGGTGGGCGTCGAGGTCGGTGAGCAGCAGCGGGGCGGGCAGGTCGGTCCAGGAGCCGCCGACCGGGGTGACGGTGGTGGCGGCGGTCCGACCGCGGCCGAGGCGGAGTTCACGGGCGGCGCTGCGGACGGCGCTTTCGCTGACCACGTTGCCGGCGGCGAGGGCGTCGAGGCGGTGGCCGGCGATCCGGCGGGCGGCCAGCGCGTGCCCGGTCGGCGGACGGCCGTCGGCCGGGACGTCCCAGCTGCGGCGGAGCACCAGGACGGTGCCGGCGGCGGGGTGGGCGAGGTAGACCTCGGCGGACCGGGTCGTTGCGGTGCCGCGGATCCGGCAGCCCAGCGCGGTCAGGCGGATCCGGCGCAGCGGGGTCTCGGCCGTCTCCCGGACACCGAGGACCTCCGACCGGGACGCGCCGGGGCGGGCGGCGGCGCGGTGACGGGCGTGAAGCTCGGCCAGGAGCAGGGCCAGCTCCTCGGGCCGGTGGTCGGCGGACCGGGCGGCGTACGCGTCGAGCTGGCCGATCAGGTCGGCGACCAGGCCGGCCGGCCAGTGCAGGGAACGGTCGGCGAGTTCCTCGCGCACCCGGTGGAGGTCGGCGGTGAGGACCGGCCCGGCGTGCACGGCGCCGTCGAGCAGCAGTTCGCGGGCGAGACCGAGGGCGGCGTCCAGGACCGGCGGGATGCCCGCATCGGGCTCGGGACGGCCGCCGAGCGTGACGGCCGGGCGGCCGTCGGCGGCCCGGAAGGCCCAGACCGCGAGGGCGATCATCTCGCCGCGGCGGTCCTGCGCGGCGTCGGTCACCGCGAAGCCCAGCTCGCCGGGGACGGGGAACCGGACGGTGCAGGCGGCCAGTTCGGCGACCGGCTGCGGATCGTCCGGGCGCGCGTGGTGCAGCCGCGCGGCATAACCGCGCTCCAGCGTCCGGCGGGCGGCGGCCACGGCGCGGGCGCCGACGGCGGCGGTCAGCGCCTCGTCGTCCAACGCGCCGGGGGACCACGCGGGGGCGGGCGCGGGGGTGGCGGGGCCGGGGTGAGGACCCGGTGGTGCGGGGGCGTCGGCGGCGGCGTACTGGTGGGCGAGGACCAGGGCGATCCGGTGGCGGCACACGCCCGGGGCGCCGCAGGTGCAGCTGCCACCGTCCAGCCCGGTGCCGGGCGGCAGGACGACGGAGTTGCCGTCCGGGCAGGTGCCGCGAAGCGTGCCGTTCGGGTCGAGGTCGGGCACCGGCCCGTCGCCCGCGGCGACTTCGCGGGCGGCGCGCTTCACCAGGCCGCGATTGGCGAGTGCGGCGAGCGTGTCGGTGTCCAGGGCGAGCAGATCGGCCCGCGTCGCGGCGGTCATCGGCCGAGCCGCTCGGCGACGAACTCGGCGAGCATCCCCGGCGTCATCGCGCCCACGTGCGCGCCGGCGTCCGCGAGCTGCCCGGCCAGCTCGCGGTCGTACGCGGGGGCGGCCTCCTCGTCCAGTGCGGCGAGTCCGAGCACGGTGGCGCCCTGCCCGGTCAGCGAGCGGACGGTGCGCAGCAGCCGGTACCGGTCGCCGCCCTCGTAGAAGTCGCTGACCACCGCGAGGACGGTGCGCCGCGGGTTCTCCACCAGACCGGCCGCGTAGTCGACGGCACGGGCGATGTCGGTGCCGCCGCCGAGCTGGACCCGCATCAGCAGTTCCACCGGGTCGGTGACGTCGGAGGTGAGGTCCACCACCTGGGTGTCGAAGGCGACCAGATGGGTCTTCAGGCCGGGAAGGCTCCACAGGCAGGCCGCGGTGACCGCGGAGTGGATCACTGAGCCGACCATGGAACCGGACTGGTCGACGAGCAGGATCAGCTGCCACTGCTCCAGGTGCCGGCGGGTGCGGGAGTGGAAGTGCGGGCGTTCGATCAGGATCCGCCGCTCGGCGGGACGGTAGCGGCCGAGATTGGCCCGGACGGTGCGGCGGAAGTCGAAGTCGCGGGCGAGCGGGCGGCGGCTCGGGCGGGCGGACCGGGCGCCGGTGAACGCCTGGCGCAGCTCCGGGGTGAGGCGTTCCATCAGCTGCCGGACCACCGCGGCCACGATGCGGCGGGCCTGGCCGAGCAGCTGCTCGTTCATCAGGTGCTTGGTGCGGAGCACGGCGCGCAGCAGGGCGGCGCTCGGCTCGACCCGTTCCAGGACGGTCGGGTCGGTGACGATCTCGTCGATGCCGTAGTGCTCGACGGCGTCGCGCTCCAGGCGTTCGATCGTCTCGCGCGGGAAGAGCCGGTGGATGTCGTCCAGCCAGTCGACCGCGGTGACCCGGGACGGTTCCGCGCCGGCGGCGCGGATGCCGCGGCGGTCGAGGTCCTCGTCGCGGCCGTACAGCCACTCCAGGGCGGCGTCGCGGGCGGCGCCGTCGGCGCCCGGGCTGCCGGTCCAGGGCTCGGCGGGGGAACCGAGGACCAGGCGCCAGCGCTCCAGGGCGGGGTCGGGTGCCGTTGCGGGGGCCGGCTCGGGCGCGGTCACCGGGCACTCCGCAGGCCGTGGCGGTCGAGCAGGGCGGTCACGTTCTCCTCCAGGGCGCGGGCGGCGGCCAGGTGCACGGGGTCGGCGGTGGTGCGGAGCAGGGCGCGGGCGGAGCCGCGCAGGCCGCGACGCTCGATCAGACGGCGGGCGATCCGCTCGCGCTCGCGCGGCGGGAACCAGGCGAAGGCCTGGCGCAGGGCGGGGAGGGCGATGAGGAACTCGGCGTCGGTGAGCTCGGCGAGGACGGAGTCCACGGCGGCCAGCAGGGAGCCGTCGCCCGCGTCGGCGGTGACCTCCTCCCGGGCGAGTGCGAACAGGCCGGCCAGCCAGTCGCCGAGCGCGCCGGGGTCGCCCGCGGCGTGCAGGGCGGCGGAGGCGAGGTCGGGATCGGCCGTGGGGGTGAGGGCGAGGTGGAGGCCGTGGGCGCCGCCGCGCAGGTCGGCGGGGGCGTGCGGGTCGCGGGCGATGCGGAGGGCGAGGGCGGCGGCGTCCTCGGGGGTGACCGTGAGCAGGTCGGGGGCGTGGCACAGCGCGTCGCGGACGGCGGCGAGGGCCGCGAGGCGCGCCGGGTCGGTGCCGGAGCGGCCGTGCGCGCCCTCGACCAGCCACAGGACGCGGGCGACCGCGCCGTCGATGACGGCGGCCAGCAGCGGGCTGCGGGCGGTGCCGTACACCCGGTCGTGCCGCCACAGGCCGAGCGCGGTGGCGAGGACGGCGCCGAGGGCACCCGGGTCGGGGTGGCGGGCGAGGACGGCGGTGAGCGCGGTCAGGAGGCGGTCGGTGAGGGCGGTGGCGCCGCACAGCACGGTGTCGAGGAGCAGGGCGGCGAGTTCGGTGTCCGTGGGCCCGGTGCTACGGGCCCGCTCGGCGAGGACGGTCGCGGCGGCCTCGTCGAGGGTGGCGCCGTACGCGCCCGCCTCGATCAGGGCGGCGTCGCGGCCGGTGTCCGGCCCGGCTTCCCAGCGTTCGGTGGTGACCGGGTCGGCGCCGTGGGCGGGTCCGGCGGTGCGGTGGCGGCCGGGCACGCCGAGGACGCGCAGCCGATGCAGGGTCCGGCTGGCCGTCAGACCGTCCTCGGTGGTGAGCTCGCAGGTCAGCGGGCGGGTGCCGGTGGCCCCGATCGCGGCGAGCCGGGCGGCGGTGTCGTGGACCAGCGGCGGGGCCGGGGTGCCGGGGTGCAGCCGCCCGGTGCGGGAGCCGCTGCACGCGGCGACCATCTCGACCACCACCGGGTGGCTGCCGGGCGCCAACGGGGTGCGCTCCGACCAGGGCAGCGGCTGGGTCAGGTCGTCCTTGACCAGCGCGCCGGCCAGGCCGTCGAGCACGTCGGTACGGGCCGGCACCGGGTGGCCGCGCAGCGCGGCCAGGCCGCCGGTGAGCGCGGCGGCGGCGACCAGGTCGGCCGTGGAGACGGGGTGGCGGCGCCCGCGCAGCCGCGACACCACGGACTGCCGCAGATGGTCGGCGGCGGCCTCGGGGCCGTCCTCCCACAGCCGCTGGTAGTAGGCGGGCGAGGGCATGCCCGACTGGTAGCCGGCGAAGGCGTCCAGCTGCCGGAACGAGTAGGGCACCAGGTAACTGCCGGACACCGCGCCGGGTCGCGGCGCCGGCAGCGCGGGCCGGCCGGGCACCTCCGCGGGCCGCTCGGCGAGGGTGCGGAGCGCGGGGGTGTGGAAGCCGCCGGTGACCACCAGCACGGTCGCTGTTCCCGCCTCGGCCAGGACAGCGCGGATCCAGGCCGCCATGTACGCCTCGCGGGCCCGGTCGCCCTCGTCCGCCTCGGCGTCCCCGCGGACCAGGTCGAAGTAGGCGTCCAGACGCCCGGCGAGCCCGTCCGCCGGTGCCACCTCGAACAGGCCGTCCCACAGGGCGTCCACCGAGCCGGTGCCGAAGCGCGAGCACAGCCGGGCGGTGGCCTCGGCGTACCGGGCCTCCGCGTCGGCGTACCGGTTGGCGCGCAGCTCGAACGCCGGGTGCCAGGACGGCAGGTCGACGAAGAGCACCTCCGCGCCGGCCGCCCGGCCCTCCCGCAGCGCCACCCACTCGGGCGAGTAGTCGCACAGCGGCGTCCAGGTGGTGGCGGTGCGCTCGGCGTCGCGGTAGTGGCTGAACACGGCGATCGGCAGTTCGTGGCCGAGGGCCAGCTCGTCCAGGCGGCCGTTGAGGTCGGCCGGCCCTTCGACGAGCACGTACGCGGGCCGCAGCCGTCGGACGGTGTCCGCCACCAGACGGGCGCAGGCGGGGGAGTGGTGGCGGACCCCGAGGAAGACCGCGGGCATCAGCCGGCCAGCAGGTGGCGGGCTTCGTGCACGGCGTGCCAGTGCGGGCCGCGCCGCCGCGGGACCCGCTGCTCCAGGTAGCGGCGCAGCCGGGCCAGGTCCTCCGGACTGTCCTTGGCGGCGGTGCCGGCCAGGCTGGCGACCAGGTCGGCCGCGTTGCCGGCCTCGCCGCGCAGGTACCAGCCGCGCAGCCCGACCGCGTGGGCGACCGAGACCGCCTCCGCGGTGCTCATCACCGCGGACAGGCGGTCACCGCCCTCACCGGCCCGCAGCTCGCGGAACGTGGTGACGAGGACCTCCAGCAGGTCCCGGTCGGGCGCGGCGGCCACCCCGGAGCGGCGCAGCAGGTGCGCGGACTCGGCCTCCACCAGGGCGAGTTCGGTGTCCAGGTCGGGGATCGGGAAGACCGTCTCGAAGTTGAACCGGCGCTTGAGCGCCGCGCTCATCTCGTTCACCCCGCGGTCGCGGGTGTTGGCGGTGGCGATCACGTTGAAGCCCTGCTTGGCGAAGACCATCCCCTCCGGCCCGTCCAGTTCGGGGATCGCCACCACGCGCTCGGAGAGCAGGGACAGCAGCGAGTCCTGCACCTCCAGCGGGCAGCGGGTGATCTCCTCGAACCGGACCAGCCGGCCGTCGGCCATGCCGCGCAGCATCGGCGCGGGCACCAGCGAGCGGGTGGAGGGGCCCTCGGATACCAGCAGGGCGTAGTTCCACGAGTACTTGATCTGGTCCTCGGTGGTCGCCGCGCCG
>NZ_JBSHBN010000068.1:23659-43785 GCF_053612025.1 Kitasatospora sp. NPDC054768 | reverse complement strand
CAGCAGCTGAGCCCATTCACGGCGGCCCAGAGCCCGCTGTTGCTTCGGCAGGGCCGAAGCAACAGCGGCACGGTGCACCGCCACTCCTGCGCAGGAAATCGGCAGGGCCGACTTCCTGCGCTTACGGGCGGATGGTGGCCTGGGTACAGCAGTGGGTGAGGGCGTACTTGAGGCGGGTGTCGGGGGTGGGGGTGGTGGTGAGGAGTTCGCCGGCGGCAGTGAGGGCGGTCCAGTAGCGGGTGGGGTCGCCGGTGCGGGGGAGGGGCCGGGTGGCGCTGAGGGAGAGGTAGGCGGCGGTGAGGTTGCCGGTGGTGAACCAGCGGGTGAGGCCGTGGTGGTGGCCGGGTCGGAGGCTGCCGTGGGCGTCGATGGCGGCCAGGAGGTGGTCGACGACGGCGAGTTCGGTGCCGGTGAGGGACTTGGGGATGTCGAAGACGCCGAGGGCTTCGAGGAGTTCGCCGGTGTCGGCCTCGGTGGAGGGGCGGGGGTCCGCGAGCAGGGCGTCGTGGCAGTCGGCCAGGCGGCGAGAGGTCTCGGCCTGGGGGATGCCGAGGGCGAGGCAGACAGCGCGGGCGGAGGGGAAGGGTTTGCGGGAGCGGCGGGCAAGGAGGGCATAGGTGTCGGCGGGGGTGCGGCCGCGGGAGAGGGCGTGGCCGGCGAGGGTGGTGAGGTGCATGGGGGCTGTGCTTTCAGGCGGTGACGAGGACGGGCGTGGGGGCGACAAGCGCCCAGACGAACTTGCCGATGCCGCAGGGGCGGGATTCGCAGCCCCAGCGCTCGGCGAGCTCGTCGACGAGGAACAGTCCACGCCCGTGCTCGTCGTCCGGCGCGGCGGCGCGAAGGGAGGGGCGCCCACTGCTGGCGTCGTGGACTTCGAGACGGAGACGGGAGTGAACGAGGGCGAAGCGGATCTCGATGTGGCGGTCGTCGGGCGCGTCGGAGTGCCGGACGGCGTTCGCGAACAGCTCGCCGAGGAGCAGTTCGGCGGTGTCGCGGTAGCGGTCCCCGGAGGGCAATCCGGAGAGGTAGGCCCGGAGCAAGTACCGGGCCAGGGGAGTGGATTCTGCCCGCGAGTCGAGGCACGCGACGAACATGCGGGGCTGGTGGGACGTGAGCATCGGGGCACCTCGAAGAGGCGGAACAGGTGGTCATAAGCGCGTGGCCGCCTGGGGAGAAGGCGAGGCCAGGAGTAGCTGCATCCATTGAACGGTCCGGGAGTTGCCCCGAACCAGAGCGGAAGGTGAGCACCTTTCAGGCATAATCGACGCACTACCCCGCCTGACCTGGGGCCCTTCGAACCGAGCGGGGGCGGCTGTGACTCCGAGGAGGAAGCGACTCGCGCAGCGCCGCAAGGCACTGGGCTACAGTCAGGAGGCATTCGCCGCCGAACTGGGAGTGGCAGTCTCCACGGTCACCCGCTGGGAGGCTGGCGCGACCAATCCCCAGGGGTTCGTACACCCCAAGATGGCAAAGGTCCTCAGGGTCACCCCCGGGGGCCTGGCGGACCTCCTCGCACCAGAGGTGACAGACCCTGGCCGTTCGGTGGTCTACGCCGCTGCCCCACCTCTTGGTGATACTGACGACATGAAGCGCCGCGACGTCCTGAGCCTGCTCGCCGTGACCGGCGCGCTCATCGCTCTGCCCGATGCCGAAAGGCCCTCGTCCCGATCCGGCGTGGCCACGTCCCTGACAGAAGTCGGGCCGGAACTGAACACGCACCTCTGGAAGCTGTTCGGGCTCTCCGACTCCAAGCAGGCTGTGCACCCGATGGTCAAGCACCAACTGGCTCTCCTGGCCAAGGGGCTGGGGGAATGCCAGAGCGATGCCTCGCGCCGGCAACTCTGTGCGCTGGTGGGAGATCTGTATCAGCTCGCGGGTGAGATCTTCTTCGACGCCAACCGCTACACCGACGCGGCGCAGTGCTACACACTCGCCGCCAGCGCAGCCAGGGAAGCCGGCGCTTTCGACATGTGGGCTTGTGCACTGACGCGGCACGCCTTCGTGGAACTCTACGAACACCGTTTCGCTGTCGCGGCTCCGATTCTGGCAGTGGCCTCTCAGGTCGCAGAACGAGGAGACAGCCGGCTCTCAACCCGATACTGGGTTGCGGCGGTCCAGGCGGAGGCATTTGCAGGCCTCGGCGACCTTGAAGCAACCGAACGAGCACTGGGCGCCGCCGAGCAGGTACACGATCTGTCCGGCCACCTGCACAATGGCGGTTGGCTTCGGTTCGATGGTTCACGTCTCGCCGAGGAACGCGGCACCTGCTATCTCGCACTCGGCCGCCCGGATCTGGCGGAGCAGGCACTGACATCCGCGCTCTCCCAGCGGCTCTCGCTGCGTCGCAGAGGAGCGGTGCTCGCGGAGTTGGCCGCGCTGAGCGTCGAGCGCCGTGATCTGGATCAGGCGAGTCATTACACTCACGCTGCTCTGGAGTTGGTCGACCAGACCGGCTCGGGCTACATCGGCAGGAAGTTGCAGGCGGTCAGGAACCGCCTCGTTCCGCTCGCGGCCGATGGTCGCGCCTCAGCCCTGCACCAGCAGATTTCGGCGCTTGACAACGCCGCCTGACGAAGGAGCAATTCATGCCGTCCGACGGGCAAATCTTCCGCGAAGCGTGGATCGCCGGTGTGTCGAAGCACCATCCGGGCGAGCCGAAAGCAGGCTATGTCGCCGCATGGGACGAGACTCCCGAGTGGGAGCGGGAGTGCGCCGCCGCCGTCTTCGGCCAGGTCCGTGACTTCATCATCGTGAGCGGCGGCAACACGTCAAAGCTCACCCGGGAGCAGAAGGGCCGATTCGTCGCGACGTGTTGGATCGCTCAGATCCACAAGCACATCGAGAATCCGAAGCCGGGCTATGTCGCCGACTGGGTCGATCTGCCGTCGTGGCAGCAGGAGACCGATGCGGACATCTTCGAGGCGATCGAACGCACCCGTCCTTGAGTATCGCGCTCCACTCCGCACCCCCTGCTGATGGCGGGGGTGGGGCCTGGGGCCGCCGGGTGGGACGGGATGCGTGGGAAGTCGGCGGGACCGACTTCCCACGCAATGGTGGGGGCGTACTTGATGCGGGGCCTGAGCCTCACACGAATGACTCGCACTCCGTGTAGTCGCTGTGCTACTTTCCGCATCATCGACAGAACATAGGAGACCCCGGCGGTGGTGACACACCCCGGGGTCGGGCACCAGGAGCAACAGACCTCCAGATGCAGATTCATCGTAGCGCGCACGTGCGCGCATTCACTGTCCTTCCGAACGGCCTGTTGCAGGACCGTCGGCTCAGTTACACCGCTCGTGGGCTGCTCGCGGACCTCCTTTCCCGCCCGGACGGCTGGCGCGAGGACGGGCGGCAGATGGCGGACAGCAGCCCGCAGGGGCGGGGCGCCGTCCGGCGGGCGCTCAAGGAGCTGAAGGACGCCGGGTACTACCGGGTCGACACGATCCGAATGCCCGACGGGACGGTCCGGTCCGAGGCCCATGTCTTCGACACCCCGCAGCCCGAACCGGCTGCCACCCGCCCGGCCTCCGGTGGGCGAGGGACCGGCGTCACTGTCACCCCTTCCGTAAAGGACCCGGGGCAAGAACCCACCCTCCCGGATGAACGGACGCGGGCCGCCGTGGCCACGCTGTTCCGGGTGATCCGGCCCGAACCCCGCCTGCGCCTCGGCGAGGCCGAGGCGCAGGGGCTGGCGTCGCTCGTCATGCAGTGGCTGGAACGGGGCAGCAGCGAAGCCGAGTTGGCCCATGCCCTCCTGCCCGGGCTGCCGCAGCCGATGCACTCCCCAGTAGCGATCCTCCGGGATCGCCTGCAACGGAAGCTGCCGCCGGAACGAGCGGCGCCTCCATCGGCGCCGTTCGCCGAGTGCGGCCGCTGCCACGACCCGGTGCCCCGGCCGGGAATCTGCCGCGCCTGCGCGGGCCTCGGCACGAGAGCCGTCGCCGTCGGCACGGGAGCCCCCGCCACCCCCGGCGGCGTCGCCCGTGCCCGCTCGGCTCTGCGTGGGCGGCACGAACCGCTCATCGCGGCGGGCAGCGGCTGACCGCCGCACGCCCTGCGCCGGTTCAGCGCTCCACGCCCCCTCCCCCGGTTGCGGTCCCGCTACGGGCGGGCCGCCGGGCCCGTCGAGCACCTCCCCGAACGCCCACTGGTCGCCGCTCCTCAATCGCGCCCGCTGTGACAGTTCCACACCCCCACCTGTCCGCACGGGCCGCCGGGTTCCCGCCGGAGCACGGCAAAGGCCCCGACGAACCCGGTGGTTCGTCGGGGCCTCCGCCGCCGACCGGTCAGGCCGTCAGGCGCACTTGATGTCGCGGTTCACCACGGCCATCCCGGCGACCTTCGCGCCGTCCACGGTGAACTCGTACTGCCAGCCCTGCTGTCCCTCGACCGGCAGCACGTACGTGCCGCTCTTGGCCTGCTGGAGGCCCTTGGCGCCGTACGCCTGCTGGAGCGCCTCCAGGGTGGAACCGGCGCCGATGCCCTCGGCCGTCTTCGCCTCCGCCGGGGCGACCAGCTCGCGCAGGCCCGTCGCCGCGAAGGAGACCCGGCCGGTGGCCAGGTACGCCGCTTCCTTGGCCTCCTTCGCCACCCTCAGGTCGACCAGGGCCATCGTCGAGTCGGCGATCAGCTTGGCGGCGGCGGCCGAGTCCGCGGCCCCCGCGGCCGAGCCCGCGGCGGCGGCCGCCGCGTCCTTGGCGGAGGCGTTCGGCGGCAGGGTGCCCGCCGGGGCGGGCGCCTTCCCGCTGGCCGCGTCGGCCTTGGCGTTCAGGTCCTTGTACCGGGCCTCGGTGGCCGCCTCGGCGGCCATCCGGGCCTGGTCCGGTGCCGGGCCGCCCTTGTAGACGAAGTCCGTGCAGCCTTCGAGCAGCGAGACCGGTGCGCTCTCCAGGGCTCCGGTGGCCAGCCCGGCGTCCTTGGCCATCCCCGGCTTCAGCCCCCGGTACCCGGCTGCCGCGAAGGCCTCGGGCCCCTTCGGCGTGGGCGCCGCCGTGGGCGCCCCGGTGGCGGCCTGGGCCTTGGCCGTGCCGTCCTTCCCCTTGTCGGAGGAGCCGGTGGAACAGGCCGCCGCCCCGACGGCGAGCAGCGCCACCGAGACGCCGACCCCTACCGCACGCATCGACCTGCGCGTCTTTCCCATGTCGCAATCCCCCTTGGTCGTACCGGCGATCACCGTACCGGGGCCACGACCATGATCCACAATTGAGTTCTCAGGAACAGTAGGTGTTGTGCTTGACCAGGGCGAGGCCGGCCACCTTGCCGTCGGCCACGGTGAACTCGTAGAACCAGTCCGGGCCGCCGCTGCCGCTCTCGGCCGGGAGTTCGTACGTGCCGCCCTTGGTCGGCTTGAGCTCCTTGCCCTCGTAGGCGCGCTTGAGCTCCTCCTCCGTCGAACCCGCGCCGACGCCCTCGGCGGTGCGGGCGTCCGCGGGCGCCACCACCTGGCGCAGACCCTCGGTGCCGAAGTTGACCCGGCCGGTGGCCCTGAGGGCCTCGTCCCGGGCCTTGCGGGCGGGCGTGACGAGGTCCAGGTCCTTCTGGAGCTCGGCGAACTCCTTCTGGTCGGCGGCATCCTGCTGGAGCTGCTCCTGGAGGCGCGCGCTGTGCTCCTGCAGTTCCTTCAGCGAGGCCCCGGCCGCCAGCGGCGGGACCGTCTTCCGCTTCGCCCTCATCTCGTCCATCCTGGCCAGCGCCTTGCCGGCCTTCGCGTGGACCTCCGCCTCGTTCGCCATCCGGACCGGATCCGGCGCCGGGCCGCCCTTGTACGCGTAGTCGGTGCAGCCGTTCAGCACCGAGACCGGCGACGGCTCCAGGGCCCCGGCGGCGAGCACCTCGTCCTTGGTCATCGACAGCTGCAGTCCCCGGTAGCCGTTCGCGCCGAACGGCTGCGGCGGCGTGGCGGCCGCCGCCGCGGCGCCGCCCTTGCCCTCGCCGCCCTTGTCCCCCTCGCAGGCCGCCGCTCCGGCCGCGACCACGGCCATCGCCAGTACTGCCCCCGCCACGCGCGTGCCGCGCGCCGTCCCCACCATGATCGTCTCCCCTTCGTCGATCGCACACGGTAGCGAACGTGCGGGCACGATCCACAATCGTTTTCCCACACGCGCGGAAGGGGCCCGCGTCCCCCAGGACGCGGGCCCCTTCGCAGGCACCGGGTCAGTCGACCGGGTACCGGGCGGCGAGGCCGCGGGTGTAGTGGGCGGCGGCGAGGACCGAGGCCATCAGCTCGGAGTCGAGCACGGAGGCGTCGGCCAGCCGGGTGGCCGAGGCGTGCGAGGCGAGCAGCGTCTTGGTGACCCGCAGGGCGGCCTCGGGGCGGCGCGTGACGGGCCTGGCCCACTCGTCCACCGCCCCGTCCAGGTCCTGCTCGGGGACGACCCGCTGCAGGATGGCGAGCTCCCGCGCCTCCACCGCGCCGACCGGCCGGCCGGTGAGGATGATCTCCCGGACCCGGGCCGCGCCGACCTCGTGGAGCAGGCGGGGCAGCAGCCCGCCCCAGGCGACGGGCAGGCCCAGGGCCAGCTCGGGCAGCCGGAAGACGGCGTTGTCGGCGCCGACCCGCAGGTCGCAGGCGAGCGCCAGGGCGAAGCCGGCGCCGGTCGCCCGGCCCTGGACCCGTGCGACGGTCACGGCGGGGCTGTTGGTGAGGGCGTCGCAGACCCTGCGCGCCCTGTCCCCGTAGCTGCGTATCCGGCCGCCGGTCGGGTCCTCGTCCAGGCCCGCGAGGAGTTCCTCGCGGTCGCCGCCGAGGCAGAAGTCCCGGCCCGCCGCGGACAGCACGATCACCCGCACGGCCGGGTCGGGCACGGCGAGGACGGCGAGGAGTTCGTCCAGCATGGCGGAGGTGACGGCGTTCCCGGTCTCCGGGCTGTCCAGCTCGACGTGGAGCACCGCTCCCCGGAGCTCGGAACGGACCGTACGGACCGGCGCGGGCCCGGGGGCCGAAGCTGAGGCCGGCCCGGGGGCCGGCTCGGGGGCCGAAGCGGAGGCCGGCTCGGGCTGGGCGTACCAGCCGGTGGGTGCCGGGGGGTTCGCCGGGTACGGGGGCCGCATCGCGTACGGGTGGTACTGGGGAGCCTGCGAGGAGACGTTCATGCGGCCACTCTCAGGGACGTCACCCGGTGGAAGACCATCCGGGGCGCGTGCTCCGGCGGGCTCACCGCCCTCAGCGTCGGGAAGCGCTCCAGCAGCTGGCCGAGCAGGGCGCGCGCCTCCAGCCGGGCCAGGCCCGCGCCGAGGCAGTAGTGGGCGCCGCCGCCGAAGGTGAGGTGGGTGCCCCGGCGGAGCGGGTCGAAGGTGTGCGGGTCCGGGTTGCGGCGCGGATCGCGGTTGGCCGCGCCGTACATCACGTGGACCATGGTGTCCTTGGGGAGGAACGTCCCGGCCAGCACGGTGTCCTCGCCCGCGACGCGGCTGTTGACGCGGATCGGCGGGTCGTAGCGCAGCGCCTCGTCGATCGCCTCGTCGATGTGCTCGGGCCGCTCCCGCAGCCACTCCCACCGGCCCGGCGACTGCAGCAGCTGCCACACCAGCGAGGAGAGCAGTGTCGCCGTGGTCTCCAGCGAGGCGATGGTGACGAACATGGTGAGCTGGTAGACCATCCGGTCGGTGGCCTCGCGGTCGGACTCCAGCCCGTCCCAGGTGCGGATCCAGCCGGCGATCACGTCGTCGCCGTCGTTCTCGCGGCGTTCCCGGACGAGGCGGGTGAAGTACTCGCGCAGGTCCATGGTGGCCTGCTCGGAGACCGCCAGCTGGCTCTTGGTGGGCAGCAGTTCCTGGGCGTGCACCTGGTTGTGGGTCATCGTCAGGATGTGCGGGTAGTCCGCGGGCGCGATGCCCAGCCAGCGACCGACGGTGCCGATCGGCAGCTGCTCGCCGACCACGGAGGCGAAGTCCGCCTCGCCGTCCGTCCGTATTCGCTCGGCCAGGCGGTCGAGCAGCCCCGTGACGTCGGCCTCGATCTCCGGCGCCATGTCCCGCAGCGTGTTCCGGTCGAAGAGGCTCCCGAGGCTGCGCCGCTGCCGGGTGTGCTCGGGGGCGTTGAGCCGGGAGAGGGTCCGGCTCATCTCCTGGGTGGCGACGGCCTCCCAGCGGTCCGTCCCGGTCTGCCGCTCCTGCCAGGCGAAGTCCGGGACGAGCCAGGTCCTGCCGCGCAGGACCTGGTCGCACGCTTCGTAGCCGGTGACCAGGTAGCCGCCCCAGGGCGCCGGGACGAGGTCGCCGAGCGCCCGCAGCTCGTCGTAGACCGGGCTCGGATCGGCGAGCCCCTCGGCCGATCGCAGCCTCCGCAGCAGCGGTACGGCGGCACGGCGGTCGGCCCTTCCGTCAGGGCGCTCCGACTCCGCGGGGCGGGCTTCCAACATGGCGGTCACACGGGCTCCTTCAACACGCGGGCGGGCAGTACGGCGGCGTACTACCCAGCAACAGCGCGCTCAAGCGTCGATCCGTGTTGCCCACGTCACGTACTGCACCGCCGTCGCACGCCGTTCACCTCGCGGTGACCGGGCGGCTTCCGGCGGCGCGTCGGACCGGGATCCCCGGAGCCCCGGACGCCTGGGGCCCGGAATCGAGCCCGGAATCGGGCCCGGATTCAGACCCGGAAGACGTCCAGGAAGGAGCTCCACCAGCCCTTCTTCTGCGGCGCCCGGGCGGGCGCGGCGGCGGTGGGCTGCGGGTACGCCTGCGCCTGCTCGGAGCCGGCCGGCGAGGGGGCCGGGGCGGGGTCCGCGACCGGCCGCGCGGTGCGGGCGGCCACCGGGCTGAACCGCACCGGCAGCGAGACCAGGCCGCGCTGGAACGGGCCCGGCCGCCACTCCACGCGCTCCGCGGGAACCGCGAGCATGACGTCCGGGAGCGCGTTGAGCAGGCACTCGATGGCGCTCAGGGCGATCAGCTGGGCCGGGGACTTGGCCGGGCAGGCGTGCGGGCCGGCGCCCCAGGCCAGGTGGGCCCCCTTGCTGAGGGTCAGCCGGGCGTCGGTGAGCGCGGGGTCGCTGTTGGCGGCGGCGAAGCTGATCACCACCGGGCTGCCGGCGTCCATCGGGACGCCGCCCAGGTTGAGGTCCTGCATCGGGTAGTGCGTCGCGTAGTTGGCGATCGGCGGGTTGTTCCACAGCACGTCGTCGAGGGCGTCCTCGATGCGCAGTCCGGAGCCGCCCTCGCCGGACAGCAGCAGGAGCAGCGCGTTGCCGATCAGGTTGCGCTCGGGCTCGACGCCGGCGCCCATCAGCATGACCAGCTGGTCCTTGAGCTCCTCGTCCCGCAGGCCGGCCGGGTGCTGGATGAGCCAGGAGGTGATGTCGTCGCCCGGCTGGCGGCGCTTCAGCGCGACCAGGTCCATCAGGCAGGAGGTCAGCTCCTCGTTGGCCTGGATCACGTCGAGGCCGTCGAAGAGCGCGGACATGCTGCGGGTCAGCCGGTCGCCGATGTCGGCCGGGCAGCCGAACAGCTGGTTGAACAGCAGCAGCGGCAGCAGCTTGGCGTAGTCGTTCAGCAGGTCGGCCCGGCCCAGCGCGCTGAACTGGTCGATCAGGTAGCCGGCGATCCGCTCGACGTGCCGGTTGAGCCGGTTGTCGTTGAGCCGGTCCAGGCTCTCGGTGACGGCCTTGCGCAGCCGCAGGTGCTCGGCGCCGTCCGTGAAGAGGCAGTTGGGCCGGTAGAACATCATCGGCAGGACGGGGCTGTCCATCGGCACCCGGCCCTCGTTGAGCGCCGCCCAGCGCCGCGAGTCCCGGGCGAACATCCCCGGGTTCTGCAGCACCCGCAGGGCGGCCTCGTGCGAGGTGACCAGGGTGGCGTCCACCCCGGGGGCCAACTCCACCGGCGCGGCGGGACCGTGGGCGCGCAGCTTGTCGTAGACCGCGTCGGGGTCGGCCGAGAACATCTCCCCGTAGAGCGGCGTGCTCACGCCGACGTGCATCGGGCAGCCCGGCGGAGGCGACTGCGGGACGGGTCGCTGCAGAGATTCCATGGGTCGTTCCTTGGGGGTGGCCCCGGGCGGGTGCGGACCCGGGAGACGTGAGGGGCGGAAGGCGTGGGGGAGGTCAGGAGGCGCGTTCGAGCAGGTGCCGGACGAGCGTCAGCAGGGCGTCGGCCGAGGACCGCTGGTCCCGCGCGTCGCAGAACACCACCGGCGTGTGCGGCAGCAGGTCGAGCGCCTCGCGGAGCTGGTCCTCGGTGTAGTCGCTCTGCCGGTCGAAGCTGTTGACCGCCACCGCGTACTCCAGGCCGTACTGCTCGATCAGGTCGATGACGGGGAAGGTGTCCGCGAGGCGGGTCGGGTCGGCCAGCAGCAGGGCGCCCAGCGCCCCCCGCGCCATGTCCTCCCAGAGCTGCATGAACCGCTGCTGTCCCGGCGTGCCGAACAGGTACAGCACCAGGTCGTCGCCGAGGGTCAGCCGGCCGAAGTCCAGGGCGACGGTCGTGGTCTTCTTGTCCGGTACGCCGCGGAGGTCGTCGACGCGGATGGACGCCTGCGTCATGCTCTCCTCGGTGCTCAGCGGGGCGATCTCCGACAGCGCCCCGATGAGCGTGGTCTTGCCGACCGCGAAGTGCCCCACGACCAGGATCTTGACAGCGGTCGTCACCGCGCCGGGGACGTAGATGTCCTCAGGCGAACCGGCGTTGAAGTCCATGCAGTACCTTCTCTAGAAGTCTCGGGTCCGGGGCCTGGGCCGGGGGCGGGGCCGACCGGCGCAGCAGCCGTCCCTCCCGGATCAGGTCCGTCAGCAGCAGCCTCACGACCCCGACCGGCAGCTCCAGCCGGGCCGCGACCTCGGCCACCGAGAGGTAGCCGCCGGAGCACAGCTCCCAGATCGCCCGGGTTTCGGGGCTCGGCAGGGCGGGGAGGTCCTGCTCGGGCGCGACGGTGACCAAGGTGATCAGAGACAGGTCGTCCGCATTCGGTAATTCGCGTCCACCGGTGATGACGTAGGAGCGGATGAAGCCGCCGGTGACCCGCTGTTCCTCGCCGCCGGCCGTCATGAGCCGCTGAGCGTGCTCTGGCGCGGCGCCGCCGACATCGCCCGTCCGAGCGCGCCCACCTGCTGCTGCATCCGGAAGGACATCGCCTCCATGTCGACGTCGGGGGCGGTGGAGGCGGCCAGGTACGCGCCGCTGCCGGCCGCGATCAGGAAGATCCAGCCGTGGTCGTACTCCAGCAGGGTCTGGCGCCAGAGCCCGCCGCCTCCGCCGACGAACGGGGCGACCGCGCGGCTCAGCGACTGCATCGAGCTCATCGCGGCGGCGTTGGTCTCCGCCTCGTCGCGTCCGATCTCGCTGGAGCGTTCGAGCAGGAGGCCGTCGGCGGAGACGAGGATGGCGTGCCGGGCGCCGGGTACCTGGAGTACGTCGTTGAGCACCCAGGAAAGATCACGGCTCACTGGATCTCGGTTCCTTCCGTGGTCATGGTGTTGCGCCCGGACAGCGTGCCGCGCTGGAACGCGCCGAGGCGGGACGGCGTGTGCTGGCCGGTGCTCCGCACCGGCTCCTCGGCCCGACCGGGGTCCAGCGGGTTGGGGACGACCGACACGGGGCGCTGGCGGCGGCGCCGGGGCAGCAGTCCGTCCGCGGTGGTCTCCGGTCCCGCCGTCGCCGCGTACGGCGCCGGCACCGGGGCCAGGGGCGCCGCCGGCTCGGACAGCGACACCAGCCGCTGGCCGGCTCCCGGCGCCCAGGACTGCGCGGGCTGCTCCACCGGCGCGGCCTGGGCCTGGTAGTCGGTGTAGTCGGTGTGCTCGGCGACGGGCGGGGCCGCGACCTCGCTGCTGAGCAGTTCGGCGGGCAGCAGCACCACGGCGCGCACGCCCCCGTACGGGGAGACCGAGTCGACGGAGACCCGGAAGCCGTAGCGGGCGGCCAGCATGCCGGAGACGGCGAAGCCGAACTTCGGGGGGTTGCCCAGGCTGGTGAGGCCGATCGGCGCGCCCGGGTTGAGGAGCAGTGCCGCGCGGTCCTTCTCCTCCTGGCCCATGCCGAGGCCGGCGTCGTCGATGATCAGGCAGACGCCGGTGGGGACGGCCTGGACGCTGACCTCCACCGGGGTGTCCGGGGCGGAGTAGTTGGTCGCGTTGGCGAGCAGCTCGGACAGCACCACGGCGACCGGCTCGACGACCTTGCTGGCGAGCGAGACGCTGACCCGGGAGTGGATCCGCACCCGGTCGAAGTGCCGGATCCGGCCCTGGGCGCTGCGGACCACGTCGTAGACCGAGGCGACGCTCTCGCGGCGGCCCAGCCAGCCGCCGCAGAGCACCGCGATGCCCTGGGCGCGCCGGCCGAACTGGCTGTTCGTGTGGTCGATCGTCATCAGGTCGGCGAGGATCTGCGGGCTGTCGCCGTACTTCCGCTGCACCTTGTCGATGACGACCTGCTGCTCGTCGGCCAGGCCCTGCAGCGTCCGCATCGCCGCCTTGAGGACGGCCTTGGTGTCTTCCTCGGCGTCCCGGCGGACGGCGGTCAGCTCGGACGCGTGCTGGCCCTGCAGGTGGTCGTGCAGCGCGGCGAGCTCGTCGCTCCGGCGCTGTGCCAGGGCGCTCGTCTCCTCCAGGGAGGCGTTGCGCCGCCGCAGGGCGAGGTTCGTCCTGCGGGCCTGGAGGGCCGCTCCGACGGCTGCGAGCATCACCACGATGAAGACCCAGAAAAAGGGTTCCTGCACAAATGACGTCATGAAACTCTCTTCAGGTGGCATCGCGTGGAGCCGGTCCGGGCCCCTAAACGCGAATGGGACTGGCGGCCCGAACCTCCCCGAAAGGCACCTGATGTCACATCACATCGAAGTGCATTCCGGCACGAGACCTGCGGCGACGCCTATCGCGGAGTCAGCCTACTGCAACTCATGCCATGTCAGAACAGATACCAAAAAGGGCAGTTGGGGCGAAATTCCACGACTTGCTGGGAACTCTGACAAGAAATGACGGCATTCGTGACGCCGCGTTAACCACAGGGACACGTCCCGACCACACTTCTATTCGCGCGCAGGGTGATCGCGCCGTCACACCCCGGAATCGACGGCCCTCCGGAGAGGCGGCCGGGCATGCGGAAGGGGCCCGCGTCCGTGGACGCGGGCCCCTCCGGTACAGCCGTCCGTCAGCGCATCGAACCGGTGCGCAGCAGGGTGCGGATGACGCGCATCGCGACCGAGAGGCTGGACAGCTCGAAGTTGTCCGAACCCCTTATGTCGTCGAGGGTGCTCTTGGCGCGGTTCAGCAGGGTCGAGTTGAGCTCGGCCCAGGCGGTGTACCGCTCCTCCGGGGTGGCGCCCTCGGCGCCGCAGGCCAGGACGTCGGCGGTCAGCGCCGCGTGCGCCGCGAAGAGGTCCTCGCGGATCGCGGCCCGGGCCATCGACGACCAGCGGTCGGTGCGGGGCAGTTCGATGATGCGGTCGAGCAGGTGCGAGATCTGGAGCCGGTCGCCCAGGTCGTAGTAGAGGTCGGCGACCTCGGCGACGTCCTTGCCGGAGCGGTCCGCGACCTCGGCGACGTCCAGGGTCGGGAAGACCGAGGAGAGGCCGGCGATCCGGGTGGCCAGCTCCTCCGGCACCCCGGCCGCGGCGAGCTCGCCGTACACGGACTCGAACCAGGTCAGGTCCTCGCCGCGCAGCGGCTTGGGCAGCGAGGCCCAGACCTGGTTGACGCGGTCGTGGAAGAACTCGATGGTGCCGGCGATGTCGAGCGGCTGGCGGCGGTTGTTGAGCATCCACCGGGTGGCGCGCTCGACCAGGCGCCGCGAGTGCAGGCGCATCTTGGTCTGCACCCGGGCCGGGACCTTGTTGTCCAGATCCTCGATCTCGGCCCAGATCGGCTCCAGGTCGAAGACGGCCCGCGCGGCGGTGTGCGTCCGGGCGATCTCCTCGTAGGTCGCGCCGGTCTCCTCCTTCAGGCGGAAGGCGAAGGTGCAGCCACCGCGGTTGATCGTGTCGTTGACGATCAGCGTGGTGATGATCTCGCGGCGCAGCGCGTGGTTGTCGATCGCGTCGGCGAACTTCGCCCGCAGCGCGCTCGGGAAGTACTCGTGCAGCGCGCTGCGGAAGAACGGGTCGTCCGGCAGCTCGGTGGCCAGCAGCTCCTCGGCCAGGATGATCTTGGTGTACGCGAGCAGGACGGACATCTCGGGCTGCGAGAGGCCGCGGCCGTTCTGCTGGCGCTCACGGATCTGGCGCTCGGTGGGCAGGAACTCCAGGCCGCGGTCCAGCTGGCCGGCCGACTCGAAGCGGCTGATCATCCGGGCGTGCACGTTGACCATGCTGTGCGCCTGGGCGACGGCGTTGGCCAGCACGACGTTCTGCGCGTAGTTGTTGCGCAGCACCAGGTGGCCGACCTCGTCGGTCATCTCGGCCAGCAGGACGTTGCGCTGCTTGACCGTCATGTCGCCCTCGGCGACGACCTGGTTGAGCAGGATCTTGATGTTGACCTCGTGGTCCGAGGTGTCCACACCGGCGGAGTTGTCGATCGCGTCGGTGTCGATCCAGCCGCCGGTGCCCTCCGGGCCGCCGGTGGCCGCGTACTCGATGCGGCCGAGCTGGGTGCAGCCGAGGTTGCCGCCCTCGCCGATGACCCGGGCGCGGACCTGCTCGCCGTTGACCCGGATGGCGTCGTTGGACTTGTCGCCGACCTCGGCGTTGGTCTCGGTGGAGGCCTTGACGTAGGTGCCGATGCCGCCGTTCCAGAACAGGTCGACCGGGGCCTGGAGGACCGCCCGCATCAGCTCGGCCGGGGTCAGCTTGGCCGCCTCGACGCCGAGCGCGGCCCGGACCTGCGGGGTCAGCTGGATCGCCTTGGCCGACCGGGGGTACACCCCGCCGCCGGCCGAGATCAGCGACTTGTCGTAGTCGTCCCAGGAGCTGCGCGGCAGCTCGAACAGCCGGCGGCGCTCGGCGTACGAGGAGGCCGCGTCCGGGTTCGGGTCCAGGAAGATGTGGCGGTGGTCGAAGGCGGCGACCAGGCGGATGTGCTCGCTGAGCAGCATGCCGTTGCCGAAGACGTCGCCGGACATGTCGCCGATGCCGATGACGGTGAAGTCCTCGGTCTGGGTGTCGACGCCGAGCTCGCGGAAGTTGCGCTTGACCGACTCCCAGGCGCCGCGGGCGGTGATGCCCATGCCCTTGTGGTCGTAGCCGGCCGAGCCGCCGGAGGCGAACGCGTCGCCCAGCCAGAAGCCGTAGGACTCGGCGACGCCGTTGGCGATGTCCGAGAAGGTCGCGGTGCCCTTGTCGGCGGCGACGACCAGGTAGGTGTCGTCCTCGTCGTGGCGGACCACGTCGGCCGGGTGCACGACCTCGCCGCCGACCAGGTTGTCGGTGATGTCGAGCAGCGCCGAGATGAAGGTCTTGTACGAGGAGACGCCCTCGGCCAGCCAGGCGTCGCGGTCGACCGTCGGGTCCGGCAGCTGCTTGGCGACGAAGCCGCCCTTGGCGCCGACCGGGACGATGACGGTGTTCTTGACCATCTGCGCCTTGACCAGGCCCAGGATCTCGGTGCGGAAGTCCTCGCGCCGGTCGGACCAGCGCAGGCCGCCGCGGGCGACCTTGCCGAAGCGCAGGTGGACGCCCTCGACCTGCGGCGAGTAGACCCAGATCTCGAACGCCGGGCGCGGGGCCGGCAGGTCCGGGATGGCCTTCGGGTCGAACTTCATCGACACGTAGGAGTGCCACTCGCCGGAGGCGGTGCGCTGGAAGAAGTTGGTCCGCAGGGTGGCCCTGATGAGGTTCAGGAAGGAGCGCAGGATGCGGTCCTCGTCCAGCGAGACGACCTCGTCGAGGGCGCCGGACAGCTCCTCCAGGATGCCCTCGGTCAGCTCCAGGGCGCCCGAACGGTGGCTCGGGCTCAGCCGGGCCTCGAACAGGTTGACCAGCAGGCGGGTGGTGTGGGTGTTGTTGCGGAGCGCGTCCTCCATGTAGTCCTGGGAGAACGTGGAGCCCGCCTGGCGCAGGTACTTGGCGTACGTGCGCAGCATCATCGCCTGGCGCCAGGTCAGCCCGGCGGTCAGCACCAGCTCGTTGAAGCCGTCGTTCTCGGCCTTGCCGGTCCAGGTGGCGGCGAAGGTCTCCTGGAAGCGCTGGCGGGCCTCGTCGGTGAGCTCGGTGGCCTCGCGCAGCTTCAGGCCGAAGTCGTAGACCCACGCGGTGGTGCCGTCGGAGCGGCGCAGCGCGTACGGGTGCTCGTCCAGCACCTCGACGCCCAGGCGCTGGAGCACCGGCAGGACCTCGGTGAGCGAGATCGGGCCGCCGACCCGGTAGATCTTGAAGCGGCGGTCGTCGTCGCCGGCGCCGACCGGCTGGTACAGGTTGAGGCGGAAGTCGCCCTCGCCGTGCAGCGACTCGATCTGCTTGATGTCGGCGACGGCGGTGCGCGGCGGGAAGTCGGCGCGGTAGCCGTCGGGGAAGGCGTTGGCGTACTTGTGGCCGAGTTCGGCCGCCTTCTCCTCGCCCAGCTCGGTGTGCAGCTGGTCGTGGAAGCCGTCCATCCAGAACCGGGCGGCCTCGGCCAGCCGGTTCTCGATCCGCTCGATGTCCGTGTCGGAGAGGTGCGGCAGCTCGGTGCCCGGGGCGACCCGGACCACGAAGTGCAGGCGGGTCAGCACCGACTCGGTGGCGTACACCGTGTAGTCGATGGTGGCGCCGTTCAGCTCCTCCTTGAGGATGTCGGTGATCAGCAGCCGGATGCGCGTGGTGTAGCGGTCGCGCGGCAGGTAGATGAACGCCGAGAAGTAGCGCCCGTACTCGTCCTGGCGCAGGAACAGCCGCAGCTTGCGGCGCTCCTGGAGGTAGAGCACGCTCGTCGCGATGGAGAGCAGCTCGGAGGCCGGGGTCTGGAAGATCTCGTCCCGCGGGAAGGTCTCCATGATCTGGAGCAGGTCGCGGCCGTCGTGGCTCTCGCTGGAGAAGCCGGACTCCTCCAGCACCTCCTGGACCTTGCGGCGCACGACCGGGATGCGGGTGACCGACTCGGTGTAGGCGGCGGAGGAGAACAGGCCGAGGAAGCGGCGCTCGCCGATCGGCTCGCCGGCGGCGTTGAACTTCTTCACGCCGACGTAGTCCAGGTAGGACGGGCGGTGCACGGTGGCCCGGCTGTTGGCCTTGGTCAGGACGAGGAGCTTCTTCTCGTGGGCCTTGGCGCGCACCGGCGCGGAGAGCCGGCCGAAGGCCTCGCTGACCGCGTGGTGGGCGTCGTCGTGGCTGTGCGGGTCGGCGCGCAGGATGCCGAGGCCGGTCCCGGCGACGGCCTTGAGGACCTCCTCGCCCTCGTGCTCGACCAGGTCGTACTCGCGGTAGCCGAGGAAGGTGAAGTGGTCGTCGGCGAGCCAGCGCATCAGCTCCCAGGCCTCGCCGACCTCCTGCTCGGGCAGGCCGGCCGGGGGCTGCTCGGCCAGCTCGTCGGCCAGGCGCAGCGCGCTCTCGCGCATCTTGCCCCAGTCCTCGACGACCTCGCGGACGTCGCCGAGCACGCGGCGCAGGTCGGCCTCGATGGAGCGCAGGTCCTCGCGGTCGGTCTCGCGGTCGACCTCGATGTGCATCCACGACTCGACGGTCGCGTCGGCCGGCCAGTCGGTGCCGGCGGCCTGGCTGCGGGAGCAGGCGTCGACGTCCAGGATCTCCAGCAGCTTGCCGGTGATGTCACGGCGGACGACCAGCTGGGGGTGGATCACGATGTGGATCGCGCGGTCCTGGCGGGACAGCTCGTTGGTGACGGAGTCGACCAGGAAGGGCATGTCGTCGGTGACGACCTCGACCACGGTGTGGCCGCAGGACCAGCCGTTCTCCTCGACCGAGGGGGTGTGGACCCGCACCTCGGCGGTGCCCTGCGGGCGCTTGAGGCCCAGCCGGTAGTGGGAGGCGGCCGCGCCGTAGACGTCGACCGGGTCGCGGTCGACCAGGTCCTCGGGCGCGGTGTGGAGGTAGTAGTGGTGCAGGTACGCGGTCAGAGCGCCATTGCTCAGACCTTCCCCCGGCGCCGCTCCCCCCACCTGGCTGTTCTCAGCGGCTGCGGCTGCCTTCTTGAGCAGTTCGGCCTTGGCTGCGTCCAGCTTGGTCTGCATGACTTCTTGGCTCCTGTCGCGCGCCGTTGCGTGACTCGGTGGTGTGTGGATGTACACCGACGGGTCACCGCAATCCTGCCGCACCATCCGACTGAAAGGGGCTCATGGCACGCATGAAACGTCCTCCCAGCGGGTAGGACGACTCATTCGTCCTGCAGCCACCCGACGACGCCAGCCAGCCTAACCGGATCAATCGAAGGTGGACAGGGACAGGTAGGCGCAAACCCGCAGGAAGTCGGGTCCGTCCTGGACACCATGTCCAAACCGGAGTCCGGTGTTCACTCTCAGCCCATGTGCGGGTAGCCGTGGTGCGTCGGCGGGACGAAGGACTCCTTGATCGACCGTGCGGAGGTCCAGCGGAGCAGGTTCTGCGCGGCGCCCGCCTTGTCGTTGGTGCCGGAGGCCCGGCCGCCGCCGAAGGGCTGCTGGCCGACGACGGCCCCGGTCGGCTTGTCGTTGATGTAGAAGTTCCCGGCCGTGAAGCGCAGCTCCTCGACGGCCTGGGCGATGGCGTAACGATCCTGCGCGATCACCGAGCCGGTCAGGCCGTACGGGGCGCCGTCGTCGACCCGGCGGAGCACGTCGTCCCAGCGGGAGTCCTCGTAGACGTGGACGGCGAGGATCGGGCCGAAGTACTCGGTCCGGAAGATCTCGCCCCGGTGGTCGGAGGAGACCAGCACGGTCGGCCGGACGAACCATCCGATCGCGTCGTCGTACTGTCCGCCGGCCGCCAGTTCGATCGTCGGATCGGCCTTCGCCCGGTCGATGGCGTCCCGGTTCCGCTCGAAGGCGCGCCGGTCGATGAGGGCGCCCATGAAATTGGACAGGTCGGTCACGTCGCCCACCGCGAGCGCGTCCACCTCGGCCAGGAAGTCGTCCTTGATCCGCTGCCAGAGGCTGCGCGGCAGGTAGGCGCGGGAGAGCGCCGAGCACTTCTGGCCCTGGTACTCGAAGGCGCCGCGGATCAGCGCGGTCCTCAGGATCTCCGGGTCGGCCGAGCGGTGGGCCAGCAGGAAGTCCTTGCCGCCGGTCTCGCCGACGATCCTCGGGTACGTGCGGTAGCCGCCGATGTTGGCGCCGATGGTCTGCCACAGGTACTGGAAGGTGGCGGTGGAGCCGGTGAAGTGCAGCCCGGCGAGCGCCGGGTCGGCCAGCGCCACCGGAGAGACCTGGAGGCCGTCGCCGGTCACCAGGTTGATCACCCCGGGCGGCAGGCCGGCCGCCTCCAGCAGCCGCATCAGGTGGTGGGCGGCCAGGGTCTGGGTCGGCGCGGGCTTCCAGACCACGGTGTTGCCCAGCAGCGCCGGGGCGGTGGGCAGGTTGCCGGCGATCGCGGTGAAGTTGAACGGGGTGACCGCGTAGACGAAGCCTTCCAGCGGGCGGTGGTCGGTGCGGTTCCACACGCCGGGCGAGGAGGCCGGCTGGTCGGCCAGGATCTGCCGGGCGAAGTGGACGTTGAACCGCCAGAAGTCGATCAGCTCGCAGGCGGAGTCGATCTCCGCCTGCTGAGCGGTCTTGGACTGGCCGAGCATGGTGGCCGCGTTGAGCGTCTCCCGCCAGGGGCCGGCGAGCAGGTCGGCGGCGCGCAGGAAGACCGCCGCGCGGTCGTCGAAGGAGAGCGAGCGCCACTGCCGCCCGGCGGCCAGCGCCGCGTCCACCGCCGCCCGGGCGTCCTCCCGGGTGGCGTTGCCGAGCACGCCCAGCTTGGCGGCGTGGTGGTGCGGCTGGACGACCTCGATCCGCTCACCGCCGCCGAAGCGCTGCTCGCCGCCGATGGTCATCGGCAGCGGGACCTGCTCGGCGGCCAGCTCGTCCAGCCGCCGGACCAGCCGGCCCCGCTCCGGGCTGCCGGGCGCGTACGCGTGCACCGGCTCGTTGACCGGCACCGGGACCTCGGTGACTGCGTCGATGGGCATGGTGGCTCCGTCCTGGCGGCTGGTCGGGTGTGACACCAGCCTGACCAGCCGGGGCGCGATCCGCCCGTTCAGACACGCGGACGGGGGGCGGGGCGCCCCCCCCCCCCCCCCCCGGACCCGCGGCCCCCCGCCCGCCCCGCACGGCCGGGGGCCCCCCCGGCCGGCCGCGGCCGGCCGGGCCCC
>NZ_JBSHBN010000068.1:0-23649 GCF_053612025.1 Kitasatospora sp. NPDC054768 | reverse complement strand
CGGCGTACGTGGCGCCCGCCACGTCCGCCCGCTTCCCGGGGCCCGCGGTCCGGCCCGGAACGGCGGGAGGCCCCGCGGTCCGGCCGGGGACGGCAGGGCCCGGGGTTCAGCCCGCGATCCGGCCCGCCAGCTCGACCGCCTCGGCCAGGCTGTCCACCACCGGGACGCCGACCGGCTCCAGCTTCTCCCGGGTGTGCGAACCGCCGGTGTAGAGCACCGCGTGGGCGCCCGCGCCGAGCGCCGCCACGGCGTCGTCCGCGGCGTCGCCGATCAGCACCGTACGGGCCGGGTCCACCCGCTCGCCGAGCGCGGCCAGGTGCCGGGTCAGGTGCTCCGCCTTCTGGCCGCCGGACGGGCCGCTGCGGCCGTCCACCCGCAGGAAGCCGCCGGCAAGGCCGAAGGTGTCGACCAGCGGCAGCAGCGCGTCGTGCTCGTACATCGACAGCAGCGACTGGCTGTTCCCGGCCGCCCGCCAGCCGTCCATCAGCTCGCGCACGCCCTCGGTCAGCCCGCAGGAGGCGCTGAGCTCCCGGTAGTGGTCGTGGAACGCGTCGTCGAGCCTCGCCCACTCCTGCGCGGAGGGCATCCGGCCGAGCAGGCGCTGGTAGAAGCGGGGGATCGGGATCTCGTACTGCTCGCGGTACTCCTGGAGGCTCATCGGCTCGATGCCGACGGTCGCGAACGCGGCATTGCTCGCCCCGAGCACCGCCTCCATGTCGTGGAAGAGCGTGCCGTTCCAGTCCCAAACGATGTGAGTGCGCACAGGGTGAAACGGTAACCCGACCGGGTGACACGCCGGTAGGACGGACCTCACGCGAGCAGGGAGGGGATCTCCTGGGTCGCGTACCAGAGCAGGTCGTGGTCCTCCGCGCCGTCCACGGTGAACTGGGCGTCCTGGTCGCCCGCGTCGGCCGCGGCCACCGCCGCCACCGCCGCCGCCACGTCCGTGACCACCTCGTCGTCGGCCACGTCGGCGTGCACCGCGGCCGCCTTGGCCAGCCGCACCGGGCCGGCCAGAACCACCCGGCCGAGCGAGGCCTGGTCCTGGTACTCGTCCCCGGGGAAGGGCCGCACCGACGCGTCGGCCACGTCCAGCGCCACCACCACCCGGCGGCACGGGGCCTGCGGGTCGGCGGCCAGCAGCCGCAGCGAGGACTGCGCGGCCCGGTTCAGCGCCGCGTACTCCAGCTCCTCCAGGTCGTCGCTGACGTACCACTCGCGCAGCGCGGGCGTCACGGCGTACGCGGCGGACTGGTCCAGGGCGCCGCCCTCGCGCGCCGCCGCCAGGCCGGTCAGGGTGGTGGGCACGTACACGCGCATCGGTGGCACTCTCCGGTTCGTCCAGCAGGGTTCGTCCAGCGGGGTTCGTCCAGCAGCACCGATTCTCCGGCGCCCCAAGACTCCAGCGCCCCAAGAATAGGCGCCGCCGGACGGCCCGTGATCGCCTCCGGTCCCGGGCCGGGCCCTCACCGCCGGGGCCGCAGCGCCTCCCGGCCGGTGCGCAGGGCACTCTCCAGGACCGCGCCGCGGCGGGCCGGGTCCATCATGTTCGGGCCCATCGCCGCGAGGTCCGCCGGGGTCGGCGCGAGCAGCAGCACCCGGACGCCCTCGGCCCGCAGCAGCGCGGCCTCGCGCAGCAGCTGCCGGGTGACGGCGTGGCGGTAGCGGCTCACCAGCTGGGCGAGCACGCCGCGGGGGCGTTCCCGGGCGCGCCACTCGCGCAGGGCGGCCAGGGTGTCGCGGCCGGACGCGAGCCCGCCCCGCCGCCCGGCCCGCCCCGGCCGGGGGTCCAGCCGCAGCGCCATCGGGGCGAGCACGTACACCTCGTCCAGCCCCCGGCCGAGCATCAGGTCGGCGTTGGTGGCGGACCAGCAGCCGCCGTCCACGTACGCCGAGCCGTCCAGCCGCACCGGCATGAACCAGCCGGGGATCGCGCAGGAGGCCATCACGGCGTCGGGCACCGGGACGGCCGGGGCGCCCGGGTCGCCGAAGACGACCCGGCGGCCGCTGCGGTAGTCCACGGCCACCACCCGCAGCGGCGATCCCCCGCCGCCGGGCTCCGGCCGGCCGTCGTCGCCGGCCGGTCCACCGCCGCCGAGCGGTCCGGTGTCGCCGAGCAGGCCGCGCACCAGCTCGCCGACCGGCGCCAGCGAGCCCCGGCCGTGCGGTGCGAGCGCCGAGACCATGGTCAGCAGCGGGTACTCGCGCGGATGCCGGACGGCGTCGCGCAGCAGCCCCGGCGAGCCGATGCCGGCCCGCGGGCGGGGCGGCAGCGCACCGCCGACGGCGGTGTCGTAGTCGAAGGCCACCCCGGCCAGCGGGCCCTCGGTGATCGGCAGGCCGCGCTGGTGGTCGCGCAGGTGCTCGGGGCGGACGCCGCCGGCCAGCATCGCGGCGAGGATCGCGCCCGCCGAGGTGCCGAGCAGGACGTCGGCCTCGCCCGGCTGCCGCCCGGTGGCCTCCTCGACGGCGCACAGCGCACCGACCGTCCACGCCGCGCCGAGCATCCCGCCGCCGCCCAGCACCAGGCCGCGCCGGGGACCGCCCGCGGCGGGCGGAGCGGTGCCCGCGGCCGACGCCGCCACCCGTGTCGCCATACCGGCCGCCCCTCGTCGTGGGAGCCCGGCCGTCCGCTCCCGGTCAGGGTCCGATGGTGCGCTCCGGGCCGGTACGGCGCAACGCGGCAGCCGCGCGCCGCCACCCGGTCCGCCCAGTCGGAGCGTCCCCTTTCGGGCCGTACGGTCCGTCCCCGCACGTCAACCGGGCGCCGCCGACCGGCCCGTCCGGCCCGTCGCCGCACTGGCCGGTTCGCCCGGATAGGTGAACTCCAAAGCCTGCCCCGGGCACTCAGGAAACCCGTTGCCGCCCCGCGCCGGACGCCTCCAGCCTGGACCCGTCCGTACCCGCACCACCCAGCCGAGGAGCCACCCCGTGACCGTCCGGTTCACCGCCCATCCCACCGCCCACCCGCACCGCCGTCCGCGCGACGCCGGCGGCTGCGACCCGGTCGGCCGCCGGCCGCGCCACCCGCGCGCCGCCTGCACCGCCTCCCCCGGACCCGACTCCCCCGGACCCGACTCCGGGGCGCTGGCCGCCCGGTTCGCCCACCGGCTGGTCGAGGTGCTCACCGGCGCCCGGCCCTCCGGCCAGCTGATGCGGCACACCAGCCTGGCCGGCTACGGACAGCTCGCCTCGCTGGTACGGGCCGGAGCGCTGCGCCGCGGCGGCCCCGCCGACCGGCCCCGGCTCGGCCCGGTGCACGACCGCTCGCCCGCCCCGGACGCGGTCGAGGCCTGCGTGCGGGTCGACCTCGGCCGGCGCCACCACGTGGTGGCCTTCCGGCTGGAGCAGCGCGGCCCGGCCGGGCAGTGGCAGTGCACCGCCGTGGAGGCCCGGTGAGCGCCCCGCCGCACCCCCGGCGGTACACGACGGCGCAGGGCGCCGTCCCGGTCCGGGAACGGCGCCCTGCGTGGCGTCCTGGCTGGTGTCCGGCGGCCGGCTCAGCCCTTGCGGCGACGGCCCTTGGCCGACTTCGCGGCCTTGCGGCGCTCGGCGCGGGTCAGCCCGTCGCCCTCGTCCTCCGGCGCGAGGTCCTCGAAGTCGCCCTCGATGACGCCGCCGCCGACCTCGTCCGAGGGGGCCGTGTAGTGCAGCCGCTGCGGCTTCGGGGCCTCCAGGCCCTTGGCCTTGATCTCCGGGCGGGCGGCGTCCTTCTCCAGCTTGTCGAGCACCACCTGGGCGTCCTCGACCGGGACCTCCTCGACCTGCTGCTCGACCTGGACCTCCAGGTTGAACAGGTAGCCGACGGACTCCTCCTTGATGCCCTCCATCATCGCGGTGAACATGTCGAAGCCCTCGCGCTGGTACTCGATCAGCGGGTCGCGCTGCGCCATGGCCCGCAGGCCGATGCCCTCCTGGAGGTAGTCCATCTCGTAGAGGTGCTCGCGCCAGCGGCGGTCCAGCACCGACAGCACGACCCGGCGCTCCAGCTCGCGCATGATCTCGGCGCCCAGCTGGTCCTCGCGGGCGCCGTACTGGCCCTGGATGTCCTCCTGGATGGACTTGATCAGGAACTCGGGGGTCAGACCGGCCTGGCCGCCGGCCTCCTCCTCCAGCTCCTCCAGGTCCAGGGTGACCGGGTAGAGCTGCTTGAGCGCGGTCCAGAGCTTCTCCAGGTCCCAGTCGTCCTCGAAGCCCTCACCGGTGGCCGCCCGGACGTACGCCTCGACGGTGTCGTCCATGAAGTGGCCGACCTGCTCCTGGAGGTCCTCGCCCTCCAGCACCCGGCGGCGCTCGCCGTAGATGACCTCGCGCTGGCGGTTGAGCACCTCGTCGTACTTGAGGACGTTCTTGCGGATCTCGAAGTTCTGCTGCTCGACCTGGGTCTGCGCGGAGGCGATGGCGCGGGTGACCATCTTGGACTCGATCGGCACGTCCTCCGGGACGTTGGCCATCGAGAGCACGCGCTCGACCATGCCGGCCTTGAACAGGCGCATCAGGTCGTCGCCCAGCGACAGGTAGAAGCGGGACTCGCCCGGGTCGCCCTGACGGCCGGAGCGGCCGCGCAGCTGGTTGTCGATCCGGCGGGACTCGTGCCGCTCGGTGCCGAGGACGTAGAGGCCACCGGCCTCCTTGACCTCGTCCTGCTCGGCCTTGACCGAGGCCTTGGCCTTCTCCAGCGCGGCCGGGAAGGCGGCCTCGTACTCCTCCGGGGTGTCCGTCGGGGTCAGCCCGCGCTGCGCCAGCTCGGCCGCCGCGAGGTGGTCGGAGTTGCCGCCGAGCATGATGTCGGTACCACGGCCGGCCATGTTGGTGGCGACGGTGACGGCGCCCTTGCGGCCGGCCTGCGCGACGATCTGCGCCTCGCGCTCGTGGTGCTTGGCGTTCAGCACCTCGTGCGGGATGCCGCGCTTGCGCAGCTCCTGCGACAGGTACTCGGACTTCTCGACCGACACGGTGCCGACCAGCACCGGCTGGCCCTTCTCGTGCTTCTCGGCGATGTCCTCGACCACGGCGGCGAACTTGGCCGGCTCCGACTTGTAGATCAGGTCGGGCTGGTCGATGCGCAGCGGCGTCTTGTTGGTCGGGATCGGCACCACGCCGAGCTTGTAGATCTGGTGGAACTCGGCGGCCTCGGTGGTGCCGGTACCGGTCATGCCCGCCAGCTTGTCGTACAGGCGGAAGAAGTTCTGCAGGGTGATGGTGGCCAGGGTCTGGTTCTCGTTCTGGACCTCCACCCCCTCCTTGGCCTCGATCGCCTGGTGCATGCCCTCGTTGTAGCGGCGGCCGGCCAGGATGCGGCCGGTGTGCTCGTCGACGATCATGACCTCGCCGTTCATCACGACGTAGTCCTTGTCCCGCTTGTACAGCTCCTTCGCCTTGATGGCGTTGTTCAGGAAGCCGACCAGCGGGGTGTTCACCGACTCGTAGAGGTTGTCGATGCCCAGGTAGTCCTCGACCCGGCTGACGCCCTCCTCCAGGATGCCGACGGTGCGCTTCTTCTCGTCGACCTCGTAGTCGCGGTCGATCTTCAGGCGCTGCACCAGCTTGGCGAAGTCGGCGTACCACTTGGTCGCCTGGTCGGCCGGGCCGGAGATGATCAGCGGGGTGCGGGCCTCGTCGATCAGGATCGAGTCGACCTCGTCGACGACCGCGAAGTAGTGGCCGCGCTGGACGAGTTCGTCCTGCGACCAGGCCATGTTGTCGCGCAGGTAGTCGAAGCCGAACTCGTTGTTCGTGCCGTACGTGATGTCCATCCCGTACTGGCGCTTGCGCTCGACGGGCGTCATGCTGCCCAGGATCACGCCGACCTCAAGGCCGAGGAAGCGGTGCACCCGCCCCATCCACTCCGAGTCGCGCTCGGCGAGGTAGTCGTTGACCGTGATCAGGTGGACGCCCTTGCCGGTCAGCGCGTTCAGGTACGCGGGCAGGGTGCCGACGAGGGTCTTGCCCTCACCGGTGCGCATCTCGGCGACGTACCCGTAGTGCAGGGCGGCGCCGCCCATCAGCTGGACGTCGTAGTGCCGCTGGCCGAGCACGCGCTTGGCGGCCTCGCGGACGGTGGCGAACGCCTCGGGGAGGATGTCGTCCAGGCTCTCGCCGTCGACGAGCCGCTGCTTGTACTCGTCGGTCAGTGCGCGCAGCTCGGCGTCGGTGAGGTTGACGAAGTCCTCTTCGATGGAGTTGACCTGGGCAGCAATCCGCTGCAGCTTGCGAAGGATCTTGCCCTCGCCGGCGCGCAGGATCTTGTCGAAGACGGACACGTGAGCGGGCTCCTTGCCTGTATTGGCACTGGACGACTGCACGGCGGGTCACCCCACCGCACGGGCCATCGTATGCGAGGAGTCCAACCCCCCGGGAGGTGCGTCAGCACGGTATTCCCGTGTCACCCCCGCGGGCACATGGCCCGATAGCACCGCCCACCGGGGCAAAACGGTCGGCGAGCCCCGGAATCGGCCTCCTGCCGGGCGGGCGGACCGGCGGGATATTCGGATGCCCGGCCGCCTCACCCGGCGAAATAATCCGTTCATGGAAGAAACCAGCACCGAACCGGTCGTCCTGACCACCGAGCGGCTCGTCCTGCGCGCCCCGCAGGAATCCGACGTCGACGCCGTCTTCGCGGCCTGCCAGGATCCGGAGATCCAGCGCTGGACGGTCGTTCCGTCCCCGTACCGGCGCGAGGACGCGGAGTTCTTCGTGCGCGATCTCGCCATCGCGGGCTGGCGCACCGGAGCGAACCGGATCTGGTGCGTGTTCGAGCGCGAGTCCGGCGCCCTGGTCGGGTCCCAGGGGCTCGTCCTGCGCGCCCACGACCCGGGCTCCGCCGAGATCGGCTGGTGGGCCGTGAAGGAGTTCCGCGGCCGCGGCTACACCACCGAGGCCGCGCGCGCCGTCTCCCTCTTCGGCCTGCGCGAGCTCGGCCTGCGCCGCCTGGAGTGGCAGGCCTACGTCGGCAACGAGGGCTCCCGCGCGGTCGCCGCGAAGGCCGGCTACCGCTTCGAGGGCACCCTGCGCTCGTACGCCGAGCAGCGCGGCGTCTTCCACGACGCCTGGATCGCCTCCCTGCTGCCCTCCGACCTGGTCTGAGGCCTCGGGGGGCCGGCCCGGGCCCGCAGGCCGTTGCGGGCCGTTGCGGGCCCTGCGGGCCGCTGCGGGCCGCTGCGGGCCGCTGCGGGCCGCACCCCGGCCCCGGCCCGCGCTGTCAGTGCCCGGGGCTACGCTCCCCGGCATGACCGCCGCTGACCCCCGCCCCGCCCCCGTCGCCGTCCTCAGCGCGGACGACGCCCGCCGGATCGCCCTGCGCGCCCAGGGCCTGCTGGGCGCGCCGGACCGCCGCGGCGGGGTGCGCGGGGTGCTGCGGCACCTGGGCGCCGTCCAGCTGGACACCATCTCGGTGCTCGCCCGCTCGCACGAGCTGGTGCCGTACGCCCGGCTCGGCGCGGTCGGCCGCCCGGCCGTCGAGGCGGCCTACTGGGGCGGCGGCACGAGCTTCGAGTACTGGTCGCACGCGGCCTGCGTCCTGCCGGTCGAGGAGTGGCCGCTGTTCGCCTTCCGGCGCCGCCGCTACCGCGACCGCGGCCACCTCTGGGGCCACCAGGTCGCGCCCGAGACCTACCGCGCCGTGCTCGACAAGCTGCGCGCCGAGGGGCCGTTGACCTCCACCGAGCTGGGCGGCGCCAAGCGGACCGCCGAGTGGTGGGACTGGTCCGACACCAAGATCGCGGTCGAGCGGGCGCTGGCCTTCGGGGACGTGGTCTGCACCGAGCGCCGGAGCTGGAAGCGGGTCTACGCGCTGGCCGAACAGGCCGTCCCGGCCGAGCTGTTCGGGCAGGACCGGTCGGACGAGGACTGCCTGCGCACCCTGGTCGGCCAGGCCGGCGCCGCGCTCGGCGTGGCCACCCGGGCCGATCTGCTGGACTACCACCGGCTGCGCGCCGAGCAGTTGGACCCGGTGCTCGCCGACAGCGGGCTCGTCCCGGTCGAGGTGGCCGGCTGGGGCCCGGACGGCGACCCGGCCCCGGCCTGGGCCGACCCGGCCGCCCTCGCCACCGCCCCGCGCGGGCGCCACCGCACCACGCTGCTCTCGCCGTTCGACTCGCTGGTCTGGGACCGCGCCCGCACCGAGCGGATCTTCGGCATGACGCACCGGCTGGAGGCGTACACGCCCAAGCACAAGCGGGTGCACGGCTACTTCGCGATGCCGCTGCTAACCGGCGGCCGGCTGGTCGGCCGGGTCGACCCGGCCCGCGAGGGGCGCACCCTGGTCGCCCGGCAGATCTCGCTGGACGGCGGCGGTGCCCGGCACGTCGAGGCACTGGCGACGGCGCTGCGCGAGGCGGCCGACTGGGTCGGCTGCGACGGGGTGCGGGTCGGGACGCTGCACGACGAGCGGCTGCGCCCGACCCTGGAGAAACTGCTGACGGACCGCTGAGTCCCGCCCGGCTCACCCTATTTCGAGGATCTTCTCCCGCATCGCGTACACCACGGCCTCCATCCTGGAGTGCAGCTGGAGCTTCTCCAGGATGTTGCGCACGTGGTTCTTCACGGTGTTCTCGCTGATGAACAGCTCCTTGGCGATCTCCCGGTTGTTCATCCCGGTCGCCACCAGCTTGAGCACCTCCAGCTCCCGGTCGGTGAGCCGGGGCGCGGGCACCAGGTCCCGGTCGTCGGAGCGGCGCTGGATCATCGACTTGAACTCGGTGAGCAGCTTGGACGCCATCGAGGGGCTGATCTGCGACTGCCCGTCGGCGACCGCGCGGATCGCGGTGGCGACCTCGTCGGTGGAGATCTCCTTGAGCAGGTAGCCGGTGGCCCCCGCCTTGATCGCCTCGTAGAGGTCGGCCTCCTCGTCGCTTATCGTCAGCATGATGATCTTGGTGCTGGGCGCCACGTCCTTGATCGCCGTACAGGCCTCGATCCCGCTGCGGCGCGGCATCCGGACGTCCATGAGGATGATGTCGGGCAGCAGGTCGGCGGCCTTCAGCACGGCCTCGGCGCCGTCCCCCGCCTCGCCGACGACCTTGATGTCCGGCTCCTCCGCGAGCACGATCTCCAGCCCGCGGCGGAACAGCGCGTGGTCGTCCACCACCAGGACGCGGATCGGCTCACTCCGGCGCGGCTCGTACGCGGACTCGTCCTCCGCCCCCAACGGCAGCCCTGGCCCGGACCCGGGCCCCAGCCCGAAGTGATCCCCCATCCGCTCCTCCCCCTTCGCGGGTCGTCGTGCGCCAATCATTCCACGCCCCGAACCCGCTGCGGTCACCCTCCGGTGTCGATTCCCCCGCATCGGGTGACCCCTTCGCCGGGCGCCCCGAACGGCGGACACGCCCGAACGCCGGTGACCCCGGCGGCCAGGGCCGCCGGGGTCACCCCTCCATCACCGCTCGGACGGTCAGTCCTCGTCGTCGGACCCGCCGATCGCGCCGCCCGCCCCGCTGCCCGGCCCGGCCGCGAGGTCGGTCTGCAGGTGGATGACGCCGTAGTGGTAACCGTGCCGGCGGTAGACCACGCTCGGCAGGCCGCTGTCCTTCTCCACGAAGAGGTAGAAGTCGTGGCCGACCAGCTCCATCTCGTAGAGCGCCTGGTCCAGCGCCATGGGGGCGGCCGGGTGCGTCTTCTCCCGGACCACCAGCGGGCCTTCGCCCTCCACTTCCAGGGATCCCATCATGGTCTTGCGGACGGCGCCGTTCGTCTCGCCCTCCGGCGCCGTCGTGGCCGGGAGCGCGGCCAGGGCCGCGGTCGCCTCGGCGACGCTGATCGGGGTGCGGCCGTTCGCGCCGCCCTTGTGCACCCGACGCCGGTCCGCGGACTTGCGCAGCTGCGCGTCGAGCTTCGCCGAGGCCAGGTCGAGCGCCGCGTACGGGTCGGCGGCGGCGGCTTCGGCCCGGATCACGGGGCCGCGGCTGCGGAGAGTGATCTCGACCCGATCGGAGCGGTCGGCCTGCCGCGGGTTGTGCTCCTTGGACACCTCGACGTCGAGGCTGATGGCCTTGGCGTCGAACTTCTGGACCTTCTCCAGCTTCTCGGCCACGTGCTCGCGGAACCTCTTGGGCACCTCGGTCTTGCGGCCCTTGACGACGATGTCCACGCAGAACTCCGATCCCTCGTGCTGACGCCGATCCGGGTGCTACCGGACCGGACTGAGACCCAGCTGGACCAGCCCATCCACTGCCGGCCCCCCGCCCCCGCCGCCAGCGGCGGGAAACGACTGGCCCTCACCTCACTTCCTCCCCACCAGGGACGGTTGAAACCCCCTGGGCCTTATCGAACACCTCACACGGGTTTTCCGCCTCCCCAGGCGATGAGGAGGGTATGACCCGATACTGCGGTCGGGCGGTCAAGCTGGTCCACCCTGTCTACCCTCTCGCGGGTGAAGTATGGGTAAATACCTGGACAACGCCCCCCATACGGCGGATCCTGTGCTGACTCTCCGTGCCTGCCACCGCCAGGAGCAGCCGTGCCGCCGTCCCCCTCCGCCACCCGCCCGCCGGCCGCCCAAGGGCCGTTCGGCCACGCACTGGCCGGGCTGCTGGACGTCCTGCTGCCCGCCGACTGCGCGGGCTGCGGCAGCGAGCGCACCCAGCTCTGCCCGGCCTGCCGGCGCGCGCTGGCCACCGCACGGCCGGCCCCGACCCTGCTGCCCTGGACGCACGCCGCCGCGCCGTACACCGGTGCGGTCCGGCAGCTGCTGCTCGCCCACAAGGAGCGGGGCGCGCTGCGGCTGGCCGGGCCGCTCGGCGAGGCCCTCGGACGGGCGGTGCGCTCCGCCCTGGGGGCACGGGCCGGGGCCGCGCCGCTGCTGCTGGTCCCGATGCCCTCGGCCCGCTCGGCCGTCCGCGCCCGCGGGCACGATCCGACGCTGCGGCTGGCCGGGGCGGCCGCCCGCTCACTGCGCCGGACCGGCCTGGACGTCCGGGCCGCGCCGCTGCTGCGGCACACCCGGCCGGTCGCCGACCAGGCCGGGCTGAACGCGGCCGAGCGGCGCCGCAACCTGCGCGGAGCACTGACCGTGCTGCCGCGCGCCCGGACCGGGCCCACGGGCCTCGCGGGCCGTCACCCGGTGCTGGTGGACGACCTGGTGACCACCGGGGCCAGCCTGGCCGAGGCCGCCCGGGCGCTGGCCGACGCCGGCCTGCCGGCCCGGGCCGGGGCCACGGTCGCGGCCACCGCGCGCCCGGCCGGCTGACCGCCGCCGCGTCAGCTCGCGCGGCGGGCCCCCGGGAAGGCCCGTCGGCCCGCCCGGACGCGCCGTCAGCCCGCGTAGAGGAAGGACCGGGGCTTGTCGATCAGCGAGGCTTCCCGCCACTGGTGGTTGACCAGGCGGAAGGCCTTGATCTCGCTCGGCTTGCCGTCCGCCTGCTTGACCTCGCCCATCGCGAGCACCGGCGGTGCCTGGGTCAGGCTGTCCCCCCGGGACTCCGAGGCCGCGACGGTCGTCATGCTCTCGGCGCTCTGCAGCTGGGTGTCCGTGCTCTGCGAGCCGTCGGTGCTGATGAAGTACAGCTGCTGGGTCCGGTCGGCCTCCTTGCCGAGCACGAGCAGCTGGTCGGTCTCCGCCCAGGACACCGAGGCGACGTCGGTGAGCGTGGGGGCGGCCCGGCGCAGCCCGGTGATCTTCACGGTCGGCGCCTGCGGGGTGCCGTCGTGCACCACCAGCCCGAACCACAGCGAGCGGACGGCCGAGCCCGGGGTCCTGGCCACCAGGGCGACCCGGACGCCGTCCGAGGAGATCTTCAGCGACTGCACGGTCTGCCCGGTCAGCCCCTCGACCGGCACGGTGTACGACTTGGCGCCGCGCACCATCACCACCCGCGGGGCCTGCTTGTTGCGGTCCACCACCCAGAGGTCGCCGCGGCCGTCCCAGGTGGGCGAGGCGAAGCCGTCCTCCTTGTCGCCGCCCTTGGCCGGAGAGCTGAGCACCGGTTCGCCCATGGTCACCGCGCTGTCCGACAGCGGCACCGAGTAGACCTGGTGGCCGTCCTCGCTGATCGCCGCGACCTGGGTGCCGCTGCGGCCGACCGCGACGGCGCCGAGCGGCGGCTTGGTGTTCGACTGCGGCTTGCCGAGGACGCCGCGGACCGGATCTCCGGGGCCCCCCTCGTCGGTCGCCACCAGGGCGCCGTCGGCACGCTGGTAGTACTGCTTCCCGGGCGTCGGCCCGGCCAGCGCACCGGGGCCGGTGGGCGGTTCGTCGCCGCGGCCGACGGTGCAGGAACCGTGCGGCCCCTTCAGCTCCAGCCGCTCGACCTGGCCCTTGCCCTGGTCGGCGAGGGTGTAGAAGAACTGGGTCGCCATCCGCCGGCAGGCCATCGGCTCGCCGAGGTCGACCCCGCCGATCTGCAGGTGGGCGACCCTGCCGTCGTCGATGGTCACCCGCTCGACCCTGACGCCGCTCGGGAACGCCGTCCGGACCACCGGCGAGAGCCAGGTCGAGGGCCCGTCGGCCACCGCCTGGGCCGCCGTGGCCAGCGGGTCTATCCGGCGCCGCAGGTAGACCGGGTCGGCGACCAGCACCTCCTGGCCGACGTTCCCGGAGGCCACCGCCGACGGGTCGGGCGCGGTGTAGAAGAACCGCGCGACCTGCCGGAAGCTGTTCCGGAAGTTGGTCTCGTTCATGATCACGCCGGTCGGCAGCTTGTCGATCCGCCACTCGTCCTTCTCCCGGACGAAGGTGAAGTCGGAGGAGACGTTGTTCTGCCCGGCGACCAGCTGGTACGAGTGCTTCTCGTCGACGGTGGCGACCAACTGCCCGCTCACCGGCACCGAGACCGTGGTGTCCGCGTCGGTGACGTCCTGGCCGCCCGGGATGGTCGTGGACGAGAGCACCCGGATCTCCGCCTCGGGCTTCCACTCCGCGGCGGCGCTCTCGGTGAGGTACTTGCGCGCGGTGTCGTACCCCTCGTCGGCGGTCACCGCGTCCAGGAACCCGGTCAGCAGCTCGCGCGGCTTGGCGCCCCGGCCGGGTGCCACCGGGTAGACCCGGGCCTGCAGGTTCTTGTCGGCCGACCCCTGGGGCAGCTCCACCCGGGCGATGCCGCCGGAATCCGGCATGGTCGCGCAGCCGCTCGCCACCAGGGCGCCGACCAGCGTGCCGACCGCCGCGAGGAGCCTCGGCTCAGTCCTGTTGCTCGTCCCTCGCACGCTGCGACCCCTCCGCGTCCGTCGTCCCGCCCGTCACGTCCGGCTCCGCCGTCCGCTGTGCCACCGACGGCCGTCCGGGCGTCGGGTCCACCATGACCTGGGCGCCGGTGGCCCCGTACCCGGCGGCCGTCCACACGCCCGAGGGGTCCGCGCGCGGCCCCTCCGGCAGTCGGCTCCGGCCCAGCCCGGGGCCGATGTTCAGCACCCCGCCGAGCCCGCTGCCGAGGCTGCTGCCCACGGCCTCCGGCGTCTCCGCCTGGTCCTCGACCGCGGCCGTCGCCGTCGCCCCGGACGGGCTGATCGCCCGCCGGTACGGCGTGCCCTGCGCGCCCAGGCCCCGGTTGTTGCGGGAGTCCTCCGGCTCCAGCCGGAACGGCGCACGGGTGATCTCGCCGCCGCGGGTGCGCGGCAGGGTGAGCCGGAAGTGCGAGCCGCCGCCGGGCTCGCCCCAGGCCTGGAGCCAGCCGCCGTGCAGGTGGGCGTCCTCGACGGCGATGGACAGGCCGAGACCGGTGCCGCCGGTGGTCCGCACCCGGGACGGGTCGGCCCGCCAGAAACGGTGGAACACCCGGGACGCCTCGCCCGGCTTGAGTCCGATGCCGTAGTCGCGCACGCCGACCGCGACCGCGCCGTCCGCGGAGCCCAGCCGGACCACCACGTCACGGCCCTCGCCGTGCTCCAGGGCGTTGACCACCAGGTTGCGCAGGATGCGCTCGATCCGTCGGGAGTCCACCTCGGCCAGCACCGGCTCGCCGTCGCCGCGGATCACCACGGCGCTGCCCTTGGCCTCGGCGAGCGGCTCGGCGGCCTCGACCACCCGGGCGACGATCTCGCGCAGGTCGACCGGCTCGGCGTCCAGGATCGCGGCGCCGGCGTCGAAGCGGCTGATCTCCAGCAGGTCGGCGAGCAGCGACTCGAAGCGGTCCAGCTGGCCCTGGAGCAGCTCCGCCGAGCGGGCCGCCATCGGGTCCAGGTCCTCGCGGCTGTCGTAGATGAGGTCGGCGGCCATCCGGACCGTGGTCAGCGGGGTGCGCAGCTCGTGCGAGACGTCCGAGACGAACCGCCGCTGCACCCGGGACAGCTCCTCCAGCTGCCGGATCTGCGCCTGGAGGGCGTTGGCCATCCGGTTGAAGGACTCGCCGAGGCGGGCGATGTCGTCCGTCCCGGTGACCTTCATCCGCTCTTCCAGGTGGCCGTCGGCGAGCCGCTCGGAGATCCCGGCGGCCATCCGGACCGGGGTGACCACCTGGCGCACCACGACCCAGGCGATGCCGCCCATGAGGATCACCACGAAGACCCCGGCGGTCGCCAGGGTGCCGGTGACCAGGTTGAGGGTGTCGGTCTCCTGGCCGAAGGAGAACACGTAGAACATCTGGTAGCTGTTCCCGGCCGCGGCCGGACCGACGAACTGCATGCCGAGGGCCAGCCCGGGCTCGGACTTCCCGCCGCTCTCGGGCGAGCGGTGGATCCGGGTCGGCTGGTCGAACATCTGGCCGGGCTCGGAGGCGAGCTTGGCCCGCAGGGCGTCCGGGATGCTGATCGGCTGGATGTCGCCCGAGTAGCGCGGCGCGAAGCCGGCGGTGTCGGGGACGACGGCGCCGGTGCCGGGGGCCATGGCGATCACCGAGTAGACGGTCTGCCCGCTCCCGGCCAGGTCGTTGACCTGCCGCAGCAGCCAGGTGCCGGTCTCGTCGACGGTCGGGTCGGCGGTGCCCCGCAGCTTCTGGTCCCGGGCCTCGTCGATCTTCTTCTGCTCGACCTGGAAGCCGATCCGGGCCTGCGCGCGGGCGGCGTCCATCTTGGTGTCGAGCAGGCCGGTGCGCACCTGCGCCACCACGACCACACCCAGCACCAGGACGACCGCGATGGACGCGAGCAGGGACACCGCGACCACGCGCAGCTGGATCGACCGGCGGTAGAGCGTGGCCACCCGGTGCACGGGGCGGCGCAGCTGACGCTTGACCAGCGCCACCACGGCGGAAGGGCCTCGCCGGCGGCGGGTGGTCGAACTCAGCACGTCGCCGCGCACGGCACCGGCCCCGTCGGCCGCGGAACCCGACGGGGTGTCGTCTGCCCGGTCCGTCACGTCAGCTGGGTCCGGCCTTGTAGCCGACGCCGCGGACGGTCACCACGATCTCGGGGCGCTCCGGGTCCTTCTCGATCTTGGAACGCAGGCGCTGCACATGGACGTTGACCAGGCGGGTGTCCGCCGCGTGGCGGTAGCCCCAGACCTGCTCCAGCAGCACCTCGCGGGTGAACACCTGCCAGGGCTTGCGGGCCAGCGCGACCAGCAGGTCGAACTCCAGCGGGGTCAGCGGGATGCCCCGGCCGTCCCGCTTCACCGAGTGGCCGGCCACGTCGATCACCAGGTCGCCGATGGTCAGCTGCTCGGGCGTGGGCTCCTCGGCGCGGCGCAGCCGCGCACGCACCCGGGCCACCAGCTCCTTGGGCTTGAACGGCTTGGTGACGTAGTCGTCGGCGCCGGACTCCAGACCCACCACCACGTCGACCGTGTCGGTCTTCGCGGTCAGCATCACGATCGGGATGCCCGACTCCGCCCGGATCTGCCGGCACACGTCGATGCCGTCCCGACCGGGCAGCATCAGGTCCAGCAGGACCAGGTCCGGCTTGGTCTCCCGGAACGCCGCTAGCGCCCTGTCCCCATCCGCGACGAAAAACGGCTCAAAACCCTCACCCCGCAGCACGATGCCGAGCATCTCGGCCAGTGCGGAGTCGTCATCAACGACGAGGACGCGTCCCTTCATGCGTCCATCTTCTCATTACCGGATTGTGACCTGCCGCACAGCAGTGCCAATGCTCCAGAACGGCCAACTCCCCCACCGGTGCATTCCGGCCATACCGGGCGAATGCGCCCGCCGGGAACGCCTCCCGACCCCCTCCGGACCCACCGCGGACCCGCTGCGGACCACCGCCCGGCCCGCCGCCGAGGACCGTTGCCGATCAGCAACCGGATCGCCATGGGGCCGGTTTCCGGCCCCATGGCACGATGGGCGCTGCGCGCGGGCGGAAGATCCGTTCGCAGTCGCGCCCGTGACGCCCTCCGAGGAGCAGTGATGACCGACACCCCGGGCTGGGCCTCGCCCAGCTCGTCCGAGCCGCCCCGCGACGACGCCCGGCCCCCGGCCGACGCGCCCGCCGCCGTGCCCGGGCCGTCGGCACCACCGCAGGACACCGCCGGCCGCCCCGGCCCGGCCGGCGCCCCCCGGCCCGGAGAGCAGTGGGGGCAGCAGTGGGGGCAGCAGCCTCCCGGCGGCCACCGCCCGTACGGCTGGGGCGCCCCGGCGAGCCCCAAGCCGGGCGTCATCCCGCTGCGCCCGCTGAGCTTCGGCGAGCTGCTGGACGGTGCCGTCACCACCGTCCGCCGGCACTGGCGCACCGTGCTCGCGCTCTCGCTCGGCCTCGCCGTGCTCTCCCAGGCCGGCTCCGTCGTGGTCAACCTGCTGGTCAAGGGGAAGACCGGCGAGTCCACCCAGACCCTGCGGCTGCTGGCCGGGCTGCCGCTGGAGCTGCTGCTCAACGTGTTCGCCACCGCGCTGCTCACCATCGTGGTCAGCCGAGCCGTCCTCGGCCGGTCGGTGACCGCCGGGGAGGCCTGGCGCGACGCCCGCCCCCGGCTGCTCCAGTTGCTCGGGCTGACCCTGCTCACCGCCCTGATGGGCCCCGGTGTGATCCTGCTCGGCTTCGCCCCCATGGCCGGGTACGGCCTCGCCGGCCAGGGCTCCGCCGCCGTCACCGGCCTGCTGAGCCTGGTCGGTCTGCTGACCCTGCCGGTCGCCGTCTGGCTGTGGATCCGCTTCAGCCTCGCCGCCCCGGCCCTGATGCTGGAGAAGCAGGGCGTGCTGACGGCGCTGTCGCGCTCGTGGCGCCTGGTCCGCGGCGCCTGGTGGCGGGTCCTCGGCATCACCGTGCTGGGCTACGTGCTGGCGTTCGTCGTCGCGATGGTCGTCGTGGTCCCGGCCCAGTTCATCGGCCTGCTGCTGGGCTTCGAGAAGCTCGGCCGCCAGGGCCTGCCCGACAGCGCCGACCAGGGCGTCGCCATGCTGCTCCTGCTGGCGGTCGCCGGGATCATCGCCGGCACCTTCACCACCCCGTTCATCGCCGCCGTCGGCGTGCTGGTCTACATCGACCAGCGGATCCGCCGCGAGGCCCTGGACATCGAGCTCGCCCGCGCGGCCGGCCTGCCCGAGCACGGCGGCACCGGCTGGGGCGGCGGCCCGGGCGACCCGACGTCAGCGAGGCGCTGAGCCGGATGCCGAACTGGGGGGAAGGGCTGCTCGCCGCGGGCGGCGCACCGGTCACCGTGCCGCGTGACCCGGCGCGCGAGGCCGCCCGCGACGAACTGCTCGACGCGGAGTACCACAGGCACGACCCGTCCGTGCTGCAGCGGATCACGGACTGGATCTACGACCACATCGCCAGAGCGCTCGACAGCATCTCCGGCGACGGCACCACCGGCACCACCGGACTGATCCTCTTCCTGATCGTCGCGGTGCTGATCGGCGCCGCGCTCTGGTGGCGCCTCGGCGCACCCCGCCGCGCCGCCCGCACCGTCCCGGACGTGTACGGCACCGAGGGCCCGCGCAGCGCCGACCAGTACCGGGCGGACGCCGCCGGGCACGCCGCCGCCGGACGCTGGACCGAAGCCGTCCGCGAGCAGATGCGCGCCCTGGTGCGCAGCCTGGAGGAGCGCACCCTGCTCGACATCCGCCCCGGCCGCACCGCCGACGAGGCCGCCACCGACGCCGGCCGGGCGCTGCCCGAGCACGCCGCCGCACTGGCCGCGGCCGCCCGGACCTTCGACGACATCGCGTACGGCGAGCGCACCGCCGACCAGGACGCCTACCGGCTGCTGCACGAGCTCGACCGGACCCTGGAGCGCACCCGCCCGGTCCTCGCGCCCGACACCGCCGGTGCCGCCGTCCCGGCCCCGACCCCGGGAGGAGCGGCATGACCGGTACCGTCCCCACACCCCCGCCCGGCACCGAGGCACCCGGCGCCCCGACCAGCCTCACCCCCACCACGCGCGGCCTGTGGCGCCGGGCCCGCTGGTACCTGGCCGTCCTCGCCGCCCTGCTGATCGGCGCCGCCGCCGTGTCCGCCCTCGACCAGGACCGCCGCTACCCGCCGCTGGACCCGCGCTCGTACGACCGCGACGGCGCCCACGCCGTCGTCGCCCTGCTCGAACGCCAGGGCATCAAGGCCGAGTTCAGCACCGACCCGACCACCACCCCGGCCGGACCGGACACCCTCGTGCTGCCCGAACCCGACCTGCTCGGCCCCGCCCAGCTGCGCGCCGTCGCCGCCGCCCGGCACCGGCGGCTGGTCCTGGTCGCCCCCGGCCCGGCCGCGCTCACCGCGCTCGCCCCCGGCATCCGGCTGTCCGACGACGCGGGCGGACCGGCCTACGCCTCCGTCCGTTCCACCCCCGCGGACTGCACGCTCACCGAGGCCGTCCGGGCCGGCAGCGCCCAGCAGGGCGGCATGCTCTACACCAGCGGCAGCCGCGGCGAGGGCTGCTACTCCCGCGGCCACGGCTACCCGCTGGTCGGCCTCCCGGTCGGCGACGGCGACCGCGACGTCATCGTGCTCGGCAGCGGAACCTTCCTGCACAACGGCGAACTGACCAAGGACGGCGACGCCTCCCTCGCCCTCGGCCTGCTCGGCTCGCAGCCCCGCCTCACCTGGCACCTGCCCGACTACTCCGCCCCGCTCCCCGAGGAAGCCCGCACCAAGACCTTCGGTGACTTCCTGCCGAGCGGCTGGCACTGGGCCGGCTACCAGCTCGCCGTCGCCGCCGTGCTCGCCGCCCTCTGGCGCGGGCGCCGGCTCGGCCCGGTCGTCAGCGAGAACCTGCCCGTGGTGGTCCGCGCCGCCGAGACCACCGAGGGCCGCGCCCGCCTGTACCGGCGGGCCAGGGCCCGCGGCCGCGCCGCCGAGGCGCTGCGCGGCGCCACCGCCCACCGCCTCGCCCCCGCCCTGGGCGTCCCGCTCCGGGCCGGCGCACCCGACTCCGACGCGCTCTGCGTCGCCGTGGCCGACCGGCTGCCCGCCCGGCCCGCCGGGGACGTCCGGGCCCTGCTGTACGGCCCGCCCCCGACCGACGACGCCGCACTGCTGCGGCTCGCCGACGACCTCGACGCCCTCGAAAGGCAGGTACGGAACCCGTGACCGACCAGGCAACCGCCCAGCTCCGCTCCGTCCCCGGCACGGCACCCGCTACCCCCGCCACCGACCCGCGCACCGCGCTGACCGCCCTGCGCGCCGAGATCGGCAAGGCCGTGGTCGGCCAGGACGCCGCCGTCACGGGCCTGGTCGTCGCCCTGCTCTGCGGCGGCCACGTGCTGCTGGAGGGCGTCCCCGGCGTCGCCAAGACCCTGCTGGTGCGCACCCTGTCCACCGCGCTCAGCCTGGGGACCAAGCGCATCCAGTTCACCCCCGACCTGATGCCCGGCGACGTCACCGGCTCGCTCGTCTACGACGCCCGCACTGCCGAGTTCTCCTTCCAGCCCGGCCCGGTCTTCACCAACCTGCTGCTCGCCGACGAGATCAACCGCACCCCTCCGAAGACCCAGGCCGCCCTGCTGGAGGCCATGGAGGAGCGCCAGGTCACGGTGGACGGCGAACCGCGCGCCCTGCCCGTCCCGTTCCTGGTCGCCGCCACCCAGAACCCGGTCGAGTACGAGGGCACCTACCCGCTGCCCGAGGCCCAGCTGGACCGCTTCCTGCTCAAGCTGATCCTGCCGCTGCCCGACCGCGACCAGGAGTTCCAGGTGCTCTCCCGGCACGCCGCCGGCTTCGACCCCCGGGACCTCCGCGCGGCCGGCGTCCGCCCGGTCGCCGGGCCCGAGCACCTGGTCGCCGCCCGCGAGCAGATCGCCAAGCTGACCGTCTCCCCCGAGATCCTCGCCTACATCGTCGACCTCTGCCGGGCCACCCGGCAGTCCCCGTCGCTGTCGATCGGCGTCTCCCCGCGCGGCGCCACCGCCCTGCTCGCCGCCTCCCGCGCCTGGGCCTGGCTGGCCGGCCGCGACTACGTCACCCCGGACGACGTCAAGGCGCTCGCCCTGCCCACCCTGCGGCACCGGGTCGCGCTGCGCGCCGAGGCCGAGATGGAGGGCGTCACCGCCGACTCCGTCATCCAGGCCGTCCTCGCCCAGACGCCCGCACCCCGCTGACCCGGGCACACCCCACCGCGGCACGCCGTCCCGCACCCCACCGCACCACACCCGTTTCCGGCCCTCCGGCCCACGGGCTACCGGCCCACGGGCCACCGACTCACGGGCTTCCGAAGGAGCGCACCGCATGGCCCTCACCGGGCGAACCGCCCTGCTCGCCGCACTCGGCGCGCTCGTCGTGGGCCTGCTGCTGCCGTCCTGGACCGGGATCGGCCTGGTCACCGGTGCGGTGCTGGTCGCCGTCGCGGTCGACCTGGTGCTCGCCGCCCCGGTCCGCGGCCTGCGGCTCGGACGGAGCGGCGACACCACCGTGCGGCTCGGCGAGCCCGCCACGGTCGAACTGACCGTCACCAACCCGTCCGGCCGACTGCTCCGCGGCCTGGTCCGCGACGCCTGGGCCCCGTCCGCCTGGCGCCCCGGCACCGCCGAGGCCGCCTCCCGGCACGCCCTGACCCTCCCCGGCGGCGAGCGGCGCCGGATCACCACCGTGCTCACCCCCACCCGCCGCGGCGACCACCACGCCCACCGGGTGACGGTCCGCTCGCTCGGCCCGCTCGGCCTGGCCGGCCGCCAGGGCTCGCACCTCGTCCCCTGGACGGTCCGCGCACTGCCCCCGTTCGCCAGCCGCAAGCACCTGCCCTCCCGGCTCGCCCGGCTGCGCGAACTCGACGGCCGCACCTCGGTACTGACCCGCGGCCAGGGCACCGAGTTCGACTCCCTGCGCGAGTACCTGCCCGGCGACGACGTCCGCTCCATCGACTGGCGCGCCAGCGCCCGCCGGAACACCGTCGCCGTCCGCACCTGGCGCCCCGAACGCGACCGGCACATCCTCGTCGTCCTCGACACCGGCCGCACCTCGGCCGGCCGGGTCGGCGACGCACCCCGCCTGGACGCCGCCCTCGACGCCGCGCTGCTGCTCACCGCCCTCGCCACCCGGGCCGGCGACCGGGTCGACCTGCTCGCCCACGACTCCCGCAAGCGCGTCACCGTGGCCGGCAGCTCGGCCCACGAGGTACTGCCCGCCTTCACCAACGCGATGGCCGGGCTGGAACCCGCCCTGCACGAGACCGACATGCGCTCACTGGTGGCCACCGCACTCAAGATGGCCCCCCAGCGCTCGCTGATCGTGCTGCTCACCGGCCTCGACGCGGCCCCCGTCGAGGACGGGCTGCGCCCGCTGCTGCCCATGCTCACCAAGCGCCACGAGGTCGTCCTCGCCTCCGTCGCCGACCCGCAGCTGGAGGTCCTCGCCGCCGGGCGGGGCACCCTGGACGCGGTCTACGGCGCGGCGGCCGCCGAACAGACCCGCGCCGACCGCCGGGCCACCGCCGAGCGCCTCACCCGCCACGGCGTCACCGTCCTGGACGCCCCGCCGGCCCGGATCGCCCCGGCCCTGGCCGACACCTACCTGGCGCTGAAGGCCGCCGGCCGGCTCTGAGCCGCTGCCCTCCGGATGCCGCTCGGGCTGTTCCGACGCCCCGTCACTCCTGGGTCCGCCCCCTCAACCACGCGTTGAGTCGGGCCGCCTGACGGGTCAGGTGCTCGCGCTCGGCGAGGTTGGACGCCTTGAGCGCCGCCTCCGCGTACAGCCGCGCCGCCGTCGCCGCGTCCCCGTCGCGCTCGTGGAGGTACGCCGCCACCGCCGTGTACCGGGGCAGCGCGTCGTCCAGCTCGGCGAGCTCCGCCAGCCCGGCGCGCGGACCGTCGGCCTCACCGACCGCCACCGCGCGGTTGAGCCGCACCACCGGACTGGCGGTCAGCCGGACGAGCTCGTCGTACCACTCGACGATCTGCACCCAGTCCGTCTCCTCGGCGGTGGGAGCGTCGGCGTGCAGCGCCGCGGCGGCAGCCTGGGCCTGGAACTCGCCCAGCCGGTCCCGGGCCAGGGCCCTGTGCAGGATCCCGATGCCCTCGGCGATCAGTCCGGTGTCCCAGCGGGCGCGGTCCTGCTCGGCCAGCGGCACCAGCGCACCGTCGGGCCCGGTCCGGCCGGCCCGCCGGGCGTGGTGCAGCAGCATCAGGGCCAGCAACCCCGCCACCTCCGGGTGATCGATCACCGCCGCGAGCTGCCGGGTGAGTCGGATCGCCTCGGCCGCGAGGTCGACATCGCCGGAGTAGCCCTCGTTGAAGACCAGGTAGAGCACCCGGAGCACGGTGGCGACGTCCCCGGGCTGATCGAACCGGACGCCGGAGACGGCGCGCTTGGCCCGGCTGATCCGCTGCGCCATCGTCGCCTCGGGCACCAGGTAGGCCCGGGCGATCTGGCGGGTGGTCAGCCCGCCCACCGCACGCAGGGTCAGCGCGACGGCCGAAGAGGGCGTCAACAAGGGGTGGGCGCACAGGAAGTAGAGCTGGAGCGTGTCGTCCGCACCGGCCGCGGGTCCCGGCCCCGGCTCCTGCTCGACCAGGTCCTCCCGACGGCGCCGGGCGGCATCCGACCGGGCCGCGTCCAGGAACTTGCGCCAGGCCACGGTGACCAGCCAGCCCTTGGGGTCGCGCGGCTGCCCGGCGGGCCAGACCCGAACCGCCTCGACCAGCGCCTCCTGCACGGCGTCCTCGGCCGCCGCGAAATCCGCTCCGCGGCGGACGAGGACACCGATGACGCTCGGCGTGAGGCTCCTCAACAGGGCCTCGTTCATCGGGCAGGTCACTCCGTGATGGTCGGCGGCATGGCGAGGAACGGGCGCAGTTCCAGCCACTCGTGGATCGGCTTCCCCCCGGCCCCGGGCGCGGCCGACAGCTCCCCGGCCAGCTCGACGGCGCGCTCGTAGCTGTCGACGTCGATCACCATCCAGCCGGCGATGAGGTCCTTGGTCTCCGCGAACGGACCGTCGGTGACCGGCGGACGCCCCTCGCCGTCGTACCGGACCCACGTCCCCTCGGGTGCGAGCGCCTGACCGTCGACGAACTCGCCGGTCTTCTCCAGCCGGTCCGCGAAGTCCTGCATGTAGGTGATGTGCGCCGTGACCTCCTCCGGCGTCCACTGGTCCATCGGCACGCAGTTGACCGCGTCCGGGGCCCCCCGGTAGTGCTTCAGCAGCAGATACTTGGCCATCGTCGTCTCCTCGGAGCTCGGTGCGACCCATTCTGGCCGCGTTCACCCCGGGGACGGTGCCGGGCACGGGTTCTCGACACGGCCGGCCGAGATTTTTTCGGCCCACCCGCGGCCGGCCTGTCAGCCCGTAAGCCTCGTTGGGCCCGTTGGGCCCGTTGGGCCCGGAAACGCGAAGAACCCCCATCCGGATCCCGGATGGGGGTTCTTCTGAAGAATTGTTCGGCGGCGTCCTACTCTCCCACAGGGTCCCCCCTGCAG
>NZ_JBSHBN010000067.1:0-43945 GCF_053612025.1 Kitasatospora sp. NPDC054768 | reverse complement strand
GCCCGGTGAGGGTGCCGTGCGCCGCCGCCGTCGGGGCGGGCCGGGAGGGCCCGGGCGTCAGTTGACGAAGAGGGCCGGGCTGCCGGCGACCGAGGTGTCGAGGACCGGGCCGTAGGTGGCGCTGAAGTAGCCGGTCGCGAAGCACAGGCTCGGCCCGGAGGCCAGGGCGAACGGCTGGCCGGTGAAGCCGATGGTGTTGCCGGTGTTGGAGGTGGTGCCGTTGATCCCGGTGGTGTTCTGGTAGTTGCAGTTGATGCTGCCCAGGATGGTGTTGAGCACCACCGTGGTGCCCATCACGCCGGCCGCGCCGGGGGTGAGCTTGACCGGGTTGCCGGGGCCGTCGCTGACGGTGTTGGTGAACGGCAGGCTGGTGACCGTGACGCTCTTGACGCCGGTGACGCCGATGACGTTGGAGGTGCAGGATCCGAAGGTCTGGGTGTTGAGCTGCTCGGTGGCGCTGCCCGGCGCGGCCGGGTTGGAGGTCACCGTCGCCGAGAAGGAGGAGGCGGCACACTTGACGCCGGTCGTCCCGGTGGCGCTGTTGTAGAAGGTCGCGGAGGTGCCGGAGACCAGGTTGGCGGTCAGTACGTCGCCGACGGCGACGGCCGGGCCGGTCGGGCTGCCGGTGGTCAGGACCGCGCCGGCAGCCTGGGCGGGGGCGACGGCCGCGCCGGTGAGGGCGAGTGCGGCGAGGGCGGCGGTGGCGAGGGTGCGGCTGATGCGCATGAGGGTGCCTCTCTCCGTCCGACGGACGGGTGGGGGAATCCCCGCGTGCGGGTGTGGTGGTGTGCACGACGGGGGAGGTGCATGGCGTACCGGAGTGCTTCGTACCGGAGGGCTTCGTACCGGTGGTTCGGCGCCGGTGGCCCGGTGCCGGGGCGACGTCCCGCGGGCTCGGCACCGGCCGGCGTGCGGGCGGGCCCGGCGCCACGGGCCCGCCCGCTCGGTACGGCGGTGCGGACGTACGCAAGGGTGGGCGTACGGCGGTGCGGTGGTACGGCATTGCGGTGGCACGGTCCTGCGGTGGTGGTGCGGCGTTGCGGTGGCACGGTCGTGCGTACGGACGGCGGCGTGGAACACCAACGGCACCGCGCCGTTCGGTCGGGGACGTGCGGTGCCGTGGGGCACGTCGACGGCTGCCGCCGTCGCGCCCCGTCTCCGCCGTGGTCCCGTGGCCCGGGCGTCGCCCGGGCTCCCCGGAGCCCCCGGAGGTCCGGCCGGTGGGGGCCTGCTGGCCCACCGGTTGGAAACCTGTCAGTGTTGTAAACCCGGTGTTCCATCAATGTCAATACAGGACACAGGAGTTGGTGATGGATCGGAAGAACCTCCGTGGAGCCGACGTGGTCCTGCTGCCGGGCGCCCGGACCGGCCGCGATCCGGCCCGCTCGATCAAGCCCGGGCCGCGCCGGCTGCCCGCCGGCGTGGTCGCCGCGACCCAGCGCGAGCGGCTGCTGGACGGCCTGGTGCGGACCGTCGCCGAGCGCGGCTACCAGCACGCGACGATCAGCGACATCTGCCGCGCGGCGGGCGTGACCAGGCCGGTCTTCTACGAGCTGTTCAGTGGCAAGGAGGACGCCTTCCTGGCCGCGCACCGGCATGGCACCGGTGTGGTGATCCGGCGGATGGCGGCGGCCTTCACGGCCGAACCCGACTGGTGCCGGGGCATCCGGAAGGCGCTCGGCGCGATGCTCCAACTTCTCGCCGGAACACCGGCGTTCGCCACGATGGCGGTGATCGAGGTCGAGGCGGTCGGCTCGGCGGGCCGACGGGAGCGGGCCCAACTGCTGACCAGGTTCCGGGCGTTCTTCGATGAGGTGCCCCAACTGCCGGGCGGGGTCGACTCGAAGGAGATGGTGGACTCGGTGGTGGGTGGCGTCTACAGCGCGATCTACCGGTGGATCGACTCCGGCCGGACCGAACAACTGATGGAACTGCTACCGGTGTTGAGCATGTTCTGCCTGTCGCCGTTCCTCGGTCCGGCGGAAGCGGCCGAGAGGATGGGGGTGCGGGACTGGCCGAAGCGGGTCGCCGATTGGTGAAGATCCCTTCGTGCACCCGTATTGACCCGGCCAATACCGGGCAGTAGCTTCCCAGTTACTTACCGCGTGCTGACCGGACCCGCCCCGCTGCCGAGGGGCGGACGGCCCGGTCGCGCCCGGGGAACGCTGTCCGCGCCAGGACAACGTGCCAAGTGCCTGCAGACCCATCCACCCACAGGGAGCACACACATGGCCATGTCCGAGGACGCCGCCACGGCGGCCGAGACCCCGCAGACGCCGAGCGGGCCGAGAAGAGGACGGGTCCGGCTGAAGCGCACCGCCCTGATGGCCGTCCCGGCCGTCGCCGCCGGGGGCGTCCTGATGGCGCTCACCGCCCAGGGCGTGCTCGCCGCCCAGTTCTCCATCTCCGGAATGCCGTTCACCATCACCGCGGACAAGCTGGACGGCGAGGGCTTCGCCCAGTTCGGCGCGCTGGACTCGATGATCCCCGACAGCCCCAACGCCGGCTCCACCGGCGGTCAGGTGCTGGTCGCAGTGTCGGCGATCAAGAAGGCCGAGATCACCAACCTGTGCCAGAGCGTCGACCTCGGCGGCATCAACCTGGTGATCCACGCGGGCGACGGCGGCACCCCCGTCACCGCCTCCGACCTCACCACCGACTCCGACCTGCTCTCCGGCGACGCGGAGTTCAAGAACATCGAGATCGGCGGCGACGCCAGCACCTACACCAAGGCCGGCCCGGTCGGCAAGGGCGGCGCCGGTGTCTTCGGCCAGCAGGCCGACCACGTCACCCTGACCCACCTGAACCAGCACAACTACGCGAGCACCGCCGTCGGGTTCAAGCTGCCCAACCTGCGGCTGAGCTTCAGCTCCACGGGCTGCTGACCATGACGGAGTCCGTACCGGAGCCGGCCGGCACCGGCGAGGGCACCGCGGCACGGGCCGAGGGGGTGGCCGCCGAGGGGACGGCGGCCGCGCCCGCCCAGGCCGCGGCGGCCACCGCCGCCGAGCCGACCGCGCGCCCGACCAAGCGCGACTGGCGGGGCAAGCGACCGTTCTGGGGCGGGCTGCTGGTGACGCTCGGCGGCGCCGAGATCCTGTTCACCCTGAAGGCCCCGCTGCCCGTCATCCTGCACATCGGGATGCAGGGGCTGGCCGGGTACCTGGTGCCGGCGGTGATGATGCTGTGCGGCCTGCTGATCCTGTTCAATCCGGCGCAGCGGCTGTTCTACTCCATCCTCGCCGTGCTGGCCTCGCTGGCCAGCTGGCTCACCTCCAACCTGGGCGGCTTCGTGATCGGGATGCTGCTCGGAGTGGTCGGCGCCTGTCTCACCTTCGGGTGGCTGCCCGAACAGCCGCTGCGCCAGGGCCGGCAGCGGCGGCTGGAGCGCCGGGAGACGCACCGGGCAGGGGTCTGACGACGGCGGTGCCCCGGGTCCTGGTGGTGGGAGAGCACCGGGGCGTGGGGCACCCGCCCGTCGCACCCGTTCCTTCGCGGCCGTCCTGCCGCGCGTGTCCTTCGGCGGCTGTCCTTCCGGGGCCGTGCCCGCCCATCCGGGGCTGTCCTTCCGGGGCCGTGCCCGCCCATCCGGGGCTGTCCTTCCGGGGCCGTGCCCGCCCATCCGGGGCTGTCCGGTCCGTGGTGGCCGAAAACCATCCCGGTCCACACGTACCAACGCAAGGGGTCGATGGTCCCGGGTTCCTCCGGGGCGATCGGCCCTTCTCGCGCTCGGCGGCCCGGCAGTTGACTGGGCGGGACATGGACAACAGCAGCATGAGCACTGGCACCGCCACCGCCACCGCCGAGTACGACCGCCTGATCGCCCGCCATCACGCGATGCGCCTGCGACGCCAACTCCTCACCCCCTCCTCCTCGGGCGGCGGCGACTTCGGGTACGGCGCGTACGGCGAGGACGGCGGCTACGACGGCGCCGCCGACCAGCACCTGATCCGGCGCGACCTCGACCTGATCTCCCCGCTCGCGGACCTGATCGACCACCTCTACGCGGTGATGTTCAGCCATCGCCCGTATCTGCGACCGCTCTTCCCCGTCTCGATGGAGTTCCAGCAGTTCCACCTGGAACGGATCTTCCACCACCTGATCGACCACCTCGACCGCCCGGCCGAACTGGAGCAGACACTCCGCCAACTCGGCCGCGACCACCGGAAGCTGGGCGTCCGGCCGGTGCACTACGAGGCCTTCGAGGAGGCCCTGTGCGCGGCCGTCCGGCACCGGGCCGGCGAGCGCTGGACCGAGGACCTGGAGGGCGCCTGGGTGCGGATGCTGCGCTTCGCGGTCGGCGCGATGGTGGCCGGCGCCGACTCCGCGCTCACCGAACCCCCGTACTGGCACGCCGTGGTGACCGGCCACGAACGCCGCCGCCCCGACCTCGCCGTGCTGCGGGTGCGCACCGGCGAGCCGTACCCGTACCGGGCCGGGCAGTACGGCACCGTCGAGCACCCGGCGCTGCCGCACACCTGGCGGCAGTACTCGATGGGCTGCGCCCCGCGCGCCGACAACGAGCTGGAGTTCCACGTCCGCCGCACCGGCCCCGGCGGGGTCAGCGCCGCCCTGGTCGAGCACATCGCCGTCGGCGACCGGCTGCGCCTCGGCCCGCCGCGCGGTAGCCTGCTGCCCGACGACGACGCCCGCGACCTGCTGCTGGTCGCGGGAGGCACCGGCCTCGCCCCGATGAAGGCGATCATCGAGCAGCAGACCACCCGCCGGCCGACCGGCCGCCGGGTCCACCTGTTCGTCGGCGCCCGGGAGCGCGCGGACCTCTACGACTGGCATTCGCTGGCCGAACTCGGCCTGCACAAGCCGTGGTTGACCGTCACCCCGGTCACCGTCGGCGAGCTCGCCGACACGGTCGCCTCGGCCGGCGACTGGCGCGAGCACCTGGCCTGCGTCACCGGGCCGATCGGCATGGTCGGCTCCGTCCGCACCCGGCTGGCGGCGGCCGGGCTGCCGTCCACGCAGGTGCGGTTCGACCAGGCGCTGTACCGGTGACGCCGGCCGGACGGCCGGCGGACCGGCGGCCGCCGACCAGGCGGCCGTCCGCTCCGTCGGCGGGTCAGCGGTAGCAGTAGGAGTCGGAGGAGGCGTCGCCGCCCGCCAGGTGGGTCTGGTGGACGCGCAGGCCCCGGAAGTCGGCGCCGTGCGGGAAGAAGCGCTCGTCGATGCTCAGCCCGCCGGCCTCCGGGTCGGCGTCCAGCTTGACCATCCAGGGCTCGATGCCCTCCGGGTAGAACTGGTCGTCCCAGGCGCCGTAGAGCGAGTTGGTGAGGTACAGCCGCCGACCGTCCCGGCTGATCTCCACCATCTGCGGCGCCCCGCTCAGCGGACGGCCGGGCTCCGCCGGGTGCGGGGTGCGGGCGGCGATCCCGCCGAGCCGCACCGAGCCGGCCAGGCGGGGGTGGAACGGGTCCGAGACGTCGTACTGGAACAGCTCCCCGGTGCCCCACGCCGAGACGTACAGCCAGCGGTCGTCCACCGACAGGTTGATGTCCGTGACCAGCGGCGGCACCGCGCCGAACGGCTGCAGCGCGGGCGGCAGGTCCTCGGCCTTGGCCGGCTCGGCGGGGATCTCGATCACCTTGCGCGCGGTGAACGCCGGCCCGTCCCGGTACCAGAGCCACACCGAGGAGGAGAGGTCCTCGACGTTGGTGACCACGCCGACGAAGCCCCACTCCGCCTGCGGATCGTGCGCCGGGCGCAGCTCCAGCACCATCTGGTACTGGTCGCCGAGGTCCACCCGCTGGAGGTGGCGCCCGGAGTCCAGCTCCCAGAAGTGCAGCGCGTGGCCGTACTTGCGCCCGAGCAGGAGGTCCGGCACCACGCCGTCCTCGACCATCGACGGGGTGCCCCACTCGCTGGTGATGCCCACGTTGGTGCCCAGGTGCCACCAGACGTCGTACGCGAAGTGCTGCGGACCGCGCTCGGTCTCCCAGGGGCGAAGCACCTCGAAGGTGGTGTGGTCGAGCAGCGCCACCCCGCCCGGCCCGTCCTCGCCCTCGGCGCCGCCGAGGCAGGAGAGGAAGACGCCGTCGGGGCCGCAGTGCAGGGTGTGCGGGCGCGAGTAGCCGGCCTTGGCGGCCAGCTCCTCGGCCTCGATCGTCTTCACCAGGCGCGGGCGGACCGGGTCGGGCCGGGTGTCCAGGACGTGCAGCCGGGAGGAGCGCAGCCCGGGCAGCAGCAGGTAGCGCCGCTCGGGGTTCTCATGGCAGGCGTGGGCGAGGGCGCTGGAGCAGGCGTTCCAGCCGAAGTGGTGCAACTCGTCGCCGAGCGTGGGAAGTTCGGCGAAGTTCAGAACCTTCCCGTAGCTCGCCGAGTCCGGATCGGTGTCGACGCTCAGCAGTGCGTCCGGCTGCTGCCCCGACCGGTCGAACCCGGCCACGTACGCCAGCTTCTCCGGCGGAGCGGCGATCGCCTCGGCGGCCGAACGGTAGAGTGACGGATCGGTATGCCCGTGCTGCATGCAAACTCCCCAACTCGCCTGGTCTGTCCGGGAAGCGTTCCACAGAACCACCGGCGCACAGGAGGCGCACGAGAAGCGGCCGGGAGGCGCGGGCGGCTACCCTGACCGGGTGCACAACAGCATTCGCGGGGGCAGCTTCCACGGCCCGGTCGTCCAGGCGGACACCGCGCACGTGACGGAGGGCAGCACCTGGATCGCTCTCCAAGCCGTGTTCAAGGACCTCGGCCGGCACGAGGAAGCCGAGGAGGCCCGTCGGCAGGCCGATCGTGCCACCGACGACGCCCACGCAGCGCTCTCCGAAAGCATTGCGATCATCACATCGCGCCAGGTCGGAGATGTCGGGGTCGACAACGGCTGAGCCAGTACAGTCACCCTCATGGAGTTCCGTGAAGACATCCTGGGTGCCCCCTACGAGGCCGCCGAGCTGACGCTGCGGCCGGACGACGAGGGGGCGGTGTGCGCGACGCTCGTCCGCCGGCCGGTGCCCGGGGCGGACCGGGCCGTGCTGTACATCCACGGGTACAACGACTACTTCTTCCAGACCAACCTCGCGGACCACTACACCGCGCTCGGCTTCTCCTTCTACGCCCTCGACCTGCGCAAGTACGGCCGCTCGCTGCGCCCCCACCAGTCGCCGAACTTCGTCCGCGACCTCACCGAGTACGACGAGGAGATCGACGAGGCCGTCCGGATCATCCGCGAGGTGGACGGGCACCGGCAGCTGCTGCTGAACGGGCACTCCACCGGCGGGCTGATCGGGGCCCTGTGGGCCGGCCGGCGGGCCGGGCGCGGGGTGGTGGACGGGCTGTTCCTCAACAGTCCGTTCCTGTCGATGCCGGTCGGGCCCGCGGTCCGCACACTCGGCGGGCCCGCCGTGACGGCGGTCGGGCGGCTGGCGCCGACCCGCGTCCTGCCGTCCGCGCTCAACCCGCACTACACCCACAGCCTGCACAAGGACCACCAGGGCGAGTGGGACTTCGACCTCACCCTCAAGCGCCCCGAGAGCTTCCCGCTGTACGCGGGCTGGCTGTCGGCGATCCACCAGGGCCACCGGCGGCTGCACCGGGGACTGGGCATCGACGTGCCGGTGCTGCTGATGGCCTCGACCCGGTCCATCTCCACCACCACGTGGCACAACGCGCTGCACCACGCCGACGCCGTGCTGCGCGCCGACGACATCGCCGCGCAGGGGCCGCGGCTGGGCCGGCACGTCACCGTCGTGCGGATCAAGGGCGGCATGCACGACCTGGTGCTGTCCGGTGCGGAGGCCCGCGCCGAGGTGTTCGCCGAACTGGACCGCTGGCTCGCCGCCTACCTCGACGTCGAACCCGTCGGGGAGCACGCGTGACCTTCCCGCAGCACGAGGGTGCCGAGCACATCGAGCAGGCCGAGGCCGACGAGCACGACGAGCACGACGAGCCGGTGCCCGTCGGGCGGCGGACCGACCTGGGCTTCGCCAAGCTCATGCCCGACCTCGACCGGGACGGCGGCTGGCTGCTCACCCTGGACGGCACCCCCCAGTCCTACGTCGACCTCGCCGACCCGACCCACCTGGAGTTCGAGTACACCCGGCGCCTCGGCCACCTCGCCGACGCCCTCGCCCCCGCCGGACAGCCGCTCGACGCGCTGCACCTCGGCGGCGGCGCCCTCACCCTGCCCCGCTACCTGGCCGCCACCCGACCCGGCTCCCGGCAACGGGTGGCGGAGGTGGACGGACCGCTGCTGGAACTGGTCGCCGAACAGCTGCCCTGGCAGGGCCCCGGCGCGGACATCACCGCGACCGTCGGCGACGCCCGGGAGGCCCTCGCCGAGACCCCGGCCGGCTCGCAGGACCTGGTGATCGCCGACGTCTTCCACGGCTCGCGCACCCCCGCCCACCTCACCTCCGTGGAGTTCCTGCGGCTGGCCGCCGCCGCGCTGCGCCCCGGCGGCTGCTACGCGGCGAACCTGGCGGACGGCCCGCCGCTGGCCTTCGCCAAGGCGCAGGCGGCGACGGTGCGGGCGGTGTTCCCGTACGTCTGCCTGGTGGCGGAGGCGCCGGTGCTGCGCGGCCGCCGGTACGGCAACATCCTGCTGGCCGGCTCGACGGCGCCCCTGCCGGTGGCCGAGCTGACCCGGCTGCTCGCCGGCGACATCTTCCCGGCCCGGCTCACCGACGGGGACGACCTGGCGGACCTGGTCGGCCGGACCGCCCCGGTCACCGACGCCGAGGCCACCGACTCCCCACCCCCACCGGACGGCGCGTTCAGCATCGGCTGAGCCCAGGCCCCGCACGCACGGCGGTCGGAAAACCGGTGGGCCTCCTGCTTCCGCCCGGGTAGCGTGCGGGGACGATCCCGGAGGAGGCGAGGCGATGCGGCCGTTGCTGCTGGTGGACGTCGACGGACCGCTGAACCCGTGCGCGGCGAAGCCCTACCGGCGGCCCGAGGGCTACGAGACCCACCGGTTGACGACGCCGCGCTGGGAGGCGGCCGAGCGCCGTCGGCTCACGGCCTGGGGCCTTCCCCACAAGGTGCCGAAGCCCCTGCGGGTCTGGCTCAACCCGGCCCACGGCCCGGCCCTCGCGGCGCTGCCCTTCGACCTGGCGTGGGCGACGACGTGGCAGGAGGAGGCCAACGCCTTCATCGGCCCCTTGCTGGGGTTGCCCGCCCTGCCGTACATCCCCTGGTCCGAGCCGCGGCCCGAGCCGGGCGGCGGGGTGTTCTGGAAGACCCCGCAGATCGTCGCCTGGGCGAAGGGCCGCCCGTTCGCCTGGGTCGACGACCTGATCACGGACGCCGACCGGGCCTGGGTGGAAGCCCACCACCCGGGCCCGGCACTGCTCCACCACGTCGACCCGAAGGCCGGCCTGACGGTCCAGGACTTCGCCCGACTGACGGACTGGTCCAACGCGCTCGGCTGACCGCACGAGCGGCCCGAGCCTTCGAGGTCAGACGGGCGGCGTCAGGTCGCTCTCGCTGATGGTGTACGTGAGCGGGGGGTAGACGAAGTCCGTTTCCGTGTTCTCACGGCGCCGCAGTCGGTAGAACTCGTGCCTCTGCTCGTCGTCGGCCGACACGAGGCGCTCACCCTGGGGGAGGCGCGCCTGTCCGTCGCGAAACCGGACGAGTGTTTTTGACGTTCGAAAGGTTACGCCCAGCCATTGGTTGTCCGCCGTGCGGGCGGGCGGGTCCAGGACGATCTTGTGTCTGAGTCGCCGGTTCGAGTCGACGGAGAACGCGACGATACTGTGGTGGGCGAGGGGGATCTCGAACTTCCCACCATCGGGCCCCTTTGATTCGAAGATCAGCTTCCTCGGCGGGCTCGCGTCGGGATGCTGGTAGCAGGAGAAGACGGCGATGAACGACTCGTCGGCCAGATCGAGGGCCTGGTCGGAGTGGCCGCCCATGGTTGCGTAGGCGTTCGTGTAGCTCTCGATGAGAGCGTTGTTGAAGCCGACCGAAAGCGCCGCCCGTTCTTGAACCTGTCGTGCCAGCCGTTCGTGCACCGCCCGGAAACGCTGCGTCGGGCTGCTGTAGCGAGTGGTGGTCCGTACGAGGGGCGCATCACCCGCCTCGTCGATCCTGGCGAGCACGGCGCCTCGGCGGCCCTTTCCCACGTCTTCCAGGCGGGCCGACGCGGACAGTTCCGCGAAGAGGTTCCCCTCGGTGGGCAGTGTGCACGAGAGGATCTCGTCCGAGATCCTAGATGCGGGGGGCAAGGTAGTCTCCCGTGTTCATGCTGAAGAGGAATTCGTCGCCGTAGTCCATGAAGGACGAAGTCCTGTTCTCCTCGGCGTACAGCCTGCGCAGCTCGTCCATGCCGGCCGGTGTGGGTGGCTCCAGTTCCACCGGTTCTCCGTCCCGTTCGAGGAACGTGCGGCCGTCCTTGTGGACGGCTTCGGTGTTGGAACAGCGCACCACGTAGCCCAGGCGGGTCGGGAGCAGTTCGGCGTCCAGCGACGAGGGCCGGATCTCGTGGGTGTAGAGGCGGTTGGTGGACAGCGGCATGAAGAACACGGAGCCGGGGTGGAGGGTGACGGTGAACTGCGGGGGGAGTGCGACCCCGTCGAGTTCCGCGGTCCGCTCCTTGAGGCGGAAGTGGAGTCTGGTCAGCCCGCTGGCGCCCTTCACCCCGAAGTCGTAGGCGTCCTCGGCCAGGGGCTGCAGCTTGTCGAGCCGGTCGTAGAAGGTGCAGAAGGCCATGATGCCGTTGGCGGGCATGTCCTTGGTCTTGTCGGCATGGGCCGAGATCTTCGCCTTGGACTGCTTGCGCTCGGCCGTGGCAAGGGTGTTGTGGTAGATCTGCGCGAGGACGTGATTCAGCGGTGCCTGGTTCCGGAAGACGGCGGCGGCCTCGCGGTTCAGCGCTTCGACGATGCGCGTGTCGGTCGGGCGGAAGCTCTCGGTCGGCCCCGAGAGATTCGTGGAGCACCGGAGCAGTCGGAAATGCAGTTCGTCACCGTTGCGCGTGACGGGCGTCAGATAGATCCCGCTGCGATGGGCCGCGCCGGGCTTGGTGGACTCCGTCAGGGACTGGAACGCGTGCTCCGTACGGATCCGCCCGAAATGATCGTCGCCGAGTCCGAAAAAGCGGCGGTAGTACACGCCGACGCCGTGTACGCGGACGGGGACCCGGCCGAGGTCGACGAGGCTCCAGGGTTCGTCGACGTCCTCGCGGTAGCCGTGCGACCGCTCCCGGATGACGAATACCCGCGCAGCCGCGGCCAGTTGACGGCCACTGATCCCGGATACGTCGCCACACAGGTAGACCGTCCTCCGGGCGAGGTCGGGCGAGCCGGAAGCAAGCTCCTCCGGCGTGATCGTGGACCCGAAGAAGTCCCTGATCACGTCGTTGTCCTGCGACATCGAAGGTGCGACCAGGATGTTGCCCGCATCCTCGATTCGGGCTTCCGTCGGCTCTGTTGTGTGCATCAAACGGTACCTGTCATTCGCGGATCCTGGTGGATTCTCAAACCGTGGACATGGCCATGGCCCGCACTCATTCATTCAATTCGGGGTAGTGGCCGCGCTGGTACGTCGACAGCTGGGAGACGGCGAGCTCTGCCTCGCCGCGGCAGATGACGCAGACGCGGCGCCGGTGGCACGCGGGGCAGTTGACCCGCCCGCGGGTCTCGTCGGGCAGCCAGCCGCGTCCCCCGCAGTCGTAGCACCAGCCCAGGCCTTCGCACTCGTAGCAGAGCACGAATCCGGCCGTGACGGTCTCGGCCGTGCGCACCGGCTCGGGCCGCTGGAACTCCTCCGGTTCGTACAGGGCCATCGCCGGTGTCTGCCCGCTGAACCACACGGTGGAGGTGTGGTCGACCGTACGGATCTCGATGCTGCAGCCGTCGCGGCGGCCGGTGACCACGATGCGGGGCGTTCCCTTGGCGTCCTCCTGCGAGGTCGCGACCGCCCAGCCCGCGGAGTGGAGCAGCGCGGCCGCGCGAGCGGCGGTGTCGGCGGCGCCGGCATGCGCGGGGCGCTTCCCCGTGCTGCCGCTGGCCGAGTACTGGTAGCGGAGCGGTTCATGCCAGTCGACGACCTGTGGCGTGTCGAGCAGCGGCAGGCCGAGATCGCTGCCGGGGGCCAAGTCGTCGATCAGCTCGACCAGTTGTGACCGCAGGGCCAGGCCCAGCCGGTCCAGCTCTTCCCGCGCACCCGGTACGGGCCCCATGACGCCCCCTCCTCGCCCGGCGGTGCCGTCGCCGGGCGGTCCGTTCGATCCCCGGGAGTCTATGCGGTGTTCGTCTCACCGGGCCCGGGACTGCGAACGGTCGCGGGCCGATGCCGTCCACCGCGTCGGCGACCGCGGCCCGGGTTCGGAGGCGCGGGGACTGCCGCCCGGGCGGCGCGTCATGGACGGTGGGGGCCGAGCCGGGCGAGGAGGTCGTCGGCGCACTCCTCGGCGAGTTCCTCGGCGTGTTCGGGGAGTTGCGCGCCGGCCCGCAGGTGGCGTCGGACCAGCGAGAGCGGCAGCTCGATGAGGGCGAGCACCACGCGTTCGACGGACCGGGGGTCCTCGGTCGGCGACCCGGCCCCCAGCAGTACGGCGAGGGCGGCGAGCGCGCCGTGCACAGTCCGGTTGCCGAGATCCGCGCGCAGCCGGTGTTCCTCCGACCAGTCCGCGCGTCCGAAGTCGTCGGGGCCGTAGAGGAGCAGGGCCGCCTCCTGCGGGTGGGCCCGGGCCCATGCGACCACCTGACGGGCCGCCGCCCGCGCGGTCTGCCGCGCGTCGGTGGTCGTGGCGAGCGGCAGGGGGGTGAGGTCCTGGCCGAGTGCCGTGCCGAAGGCCGCGAGGTAGCCCTGCTGGAACCGGTCGACGGTCCGCAGCCAGAGTTCGGCGAGCAGGGCGCTCCGTCCCGGGAAGCGGTAGTACACCGAGCCGCTCGGGGCTCCGACCTCTCCCGCGACCGCGGCCATGGTCACCGCGGCCGGGCCGGACTCGGCGGCCAGCCGGACGGCGGCGTCGAGAAGCTGGTTGGAGTCGAAGCGGGGTGGTCTCGCCATGAGTTGGAGGGTACTCTCCACAATAATTAGAGAGCAGTCTCTATAACTGCCCGGAAGGTGAGCCGATGGCTGTCCACAACGTGCACGAACGCCTGCTGCCCGCGAAGGAGACCGTGGTGGGGGCGCTGATCGACACCCTGGCCGGCACCGGCGACCTGCTGTGGCCGCAGGACACGTGGCCCTCGATGCGGTTCGACCGTCCACTCGCCGTGGGCGCGGTCGGTGGGCACGGCCCGGTCCGCTACACCGTCGACGCGTACGTCCCCGCGACGTGGGTGCGCTTCGGCTTCACCGGGCCACGCGGCTTCCACGGCTTCCACGAGTTCACCGCCACGGCCGTCGACGAGCGGCACACCCTGCTGCGCCACACGCTCGTCCTGACCGCCCGCGGCCCGGCACGACTCGGCTGGCCGCTCGCCTGGCGGCCGCTCCACGACGCGCTTCTGGAGGACAGTCTGGATCGCGCGGAGAGGGCCTGCACGGGCACGGTGGCCCGCCCGGCGCGGTGGAGCCCGTACGTACGGTTGCTGCGCGCGATCGTTCGCTGATCGCCGGCCCGGGCCGGTCCGCCGAACCCGCCGCCCGGACAGGTGAGTTCCGCGGAGCCGGGGTCGCCGTGAGCCGGCCCCGGCGGGTCGGAGCCCACGGTCGCAGCAGCGGCTCGACGGTCAGGTGGCTGTGGAAGAGCTCGTGACCCGTGCGCGTGGACCCGGACACCTGACGGATCGGCGGGTCCTCACTCGAGGGGAATGACGAGGACGGCCTGCGGTCGTCGGGTGGCGAGCCGGATCGTGCGGCGCCGCACCGGTCGGCGCGTCGACGGGACGGGAGGGACGGACGGGGTGTCAGAATCGGCGGGTTCATGCCCATGACGGGAACGCGGCCGGAACACCGGCCGGAACGTGGCGGGACCACGGCGGAGACGCGACAGGACCAGGTCCGAAGGAGCGAGCGATGAGTGGCGGGGTGCGGCCGGAGCTGGGACAGGTGTCGGAGACGGCGCTGTGGACGCTGTGGCACCGGGCGGTGGAGGCGCGGCGGCCGGACACCGTGCTGCCGGACCCGAAGGCGGTCGAGCTGGTGGGCCGGATCGACTACCCGTTCGCGACGCGGTTCGGGGAGAACGCCTTGGTGAGCCAGCTCCAGGCGCTGCGGGCGGCCTGCTTCGACCGCGAGGTGTCCGACTTCCTGACCCGCTGCCCGCGCGGCACCGTGGTCGGGCTCGGGGACGGCCTGGAGACCCAGGCCTGGCGGGTCGACAACGGCCGGGCGAACTGGCTGTCGGTGGACCTGGCGGAGACCGCCGCGCTGCGTCGGCAGCTGCTGCCGCCGGACGAGCGGCACCGGATCGTCGCCCACTCGGCCACCGACCCGGGCTGGATGGACGGGGTGGACCCGGCGAACGGGGTGCTGATCAGCGCAGAGGGGGTGCTGATGTACCTGCGGCCGCAGGAGGTCCGCGGCCTGATCGCGGCCTGCGCCGAGCGTTTCCCCGGCGGGGCCATGGTGCTGGACGCGGTGCCGCGCTGGTTCAGCCGGCGGGCCGTCGAGGGCAAGCTGCGGGACCGGTACTACCAGGCGCCGCCGATGCCGTTCGGGATGGACGCGGACGAGTGCGGTCTGCTGGCCACCGCGCACCCGGGGGTCGTCGACGTGCGGGAGGTGTACCCGGAGGGCGGACGCCCGCCGCTGAGCACCCTGCTGCCGCTCGTGCGCCGGATCAAGCAGCGCCCGTCCGTGGTCGCCCTGCGTTTTGCCTAATCTTGAAGAAACGCTGGTCAACCTGGAACCATGGTGTCGGGGCGCACGTCGTAACCACGGGTGATCGGCCGGGGGGACAGGCCGCCCGGCACGTTAGGCTCGCTCTGGGGGAGCGGCCTGGGTGCCGCCATCGGACGAATTGCCGGGACGGGCACGCTGCTCCAGGGGGAGGGCGGCCCGTCCCGTCCTGCCACGGAGGGACTGGCCTTGCACATCGACGCCTGGATCGAGGGGATTCCGCCGACGGCGGTGTACGCCGTTGTCGGTCTGATCATCGGGCTGGAGTCGCTGGGCATTCCGCTGCCCGGCGAGATCGCCCTGGTCACGGCGTCCCTCATGGCGGTCAAGGGTGTGGTGAGCCCGTGGGGCGTCGCCATCTGCGCGATCGCCGGCGCGATCATCGGCGACTCGATCGGCTACTCGATCGGGCGCAAGGGGGGCAAGCCGCTCTTCGAGAAGCTGGGACGCAAGTTCCCCAAGCACTTCGGGCCCTCCCACCTGGCCACCGCCGAGCGCTCGTTCCAGAAGTGGGGCATGTGGGCGGTCTTCTTCGGCCGCTTCATCGCCCTGCTGCGCATCTTCGCCGGTCCGCTCGCGGGCGCGCTGAAGATGCCGTACTGGAAGTTCCTGATCGCCAACGTGCTGGGCGGCGTGGTCTGGGCCGGCGGTACGACGCTGCTGGTCTACAAGGTCGGCAAGAGCATCGAGCCCTGGCTGGCCCGGTTCTCGTGGGCGGGCCTGGGGGCGGCGCTGGTGATCGGCCTGCTGTCGGCCTGGATCATGAAGCGCCGCGCCGCCAAGACGCACGCCAGGATCGAGGCGGAGGAGGCGGCCGAGGCCGCCGCCGCGGCGAAGGAGCCGGTCGCCGACTGACCACCCCGCCGGCCGGCCCCCCGGCCGGCCCCCGGCAGGGTCCCGGTCGATCGTCCGACCGGTCCCGGACCGGTCGTCCACCACCACCGTCGTGGTGCCCTCGGGCCCTCGGAGTAGCATCGGTCGGGTACTGCCGATCTTGCACTCCGGAGGGCCCGATGTCTTCGCAGCCGACCTGGGACGCCGTGGACGCCTACTTCTCCGAGCGGCTGGTCGGACACGACCCGGTGCTGGAGCAGGCCACGGCCGCCGCCCGCGCGGCCGGGCTGCCGAACATCGCGGTGGCCCCCAACCAGGGCAAGCTGCTGCACCTGCTGGCGCTGACCCTGGGCGCGAAGCGGATCCTGGAGGTCGGCACGCTCGGCGGCTACAGCGCCATCTGGCTGGCCCGGGCGCTGCCCGCGGACGGCACCCTGATCACCCTGGAGCTGGACCCCCGGCATGCCGAGGTCGCCCGGGGCAACCTGGCGGCCGCCGGGCTGGCGGGGGTCGCCGAGGTGCGGGTGGGCCGGGCCGCGGACTCGCTGGCCGAACTGGTGGAGCAGGGCGCGGACCCCTTCGACCTGGTCTTCATCGACGCCGACAAGCCGAGCAACCCGGAGTACTTCCGCCGGGCGCTCCAACTGACCCGGCCGGGCTCGCTGATCATCGTCGACAACGTGGTGCGCGGCGGTGCGGTCGCCGACCCGGCCGGCACCGACCCGGCGGTGGTCGGCACCCGGGCGCTGCACGACCTGATCGCGGCCGAGCCGAGCGTCACCGCGACCTCGGTGCAGACGGTCGGCAGCAAGGGCTACGACGGCTTCACCCTGGCCCGCGTCCGGGGCTGAAAGTCCAGGGCTGAAAGTCCGGGGCTGAAAGTCCAGGGCCGAGACCCGCGCCGCCAGGGCGTACGCGGGCCCACCCGTACCACCGGCGCTCATGCGCGCCCACCTTCACCACTTACGCCCACCTTCACCACGCGCGCTCACCCGCGCTGACCGGAGAACGGAGACATCGTGCGGATCGGACTGCTGGGGACCGGCCCCTGGGCGGAGCGGGTGCACGCGCCCGTCCTGGCCGAGCACCCCGGGCTGGAGTTCACCGGCGTCTGGGGCCGCCGACCGGAGGCGGCCGAGGCGCTGGGCGCCGCGCACGGCGTGCCCGGGTACGCGGACCTCGACCGGCTGCTGGCCGAGGTGGACGCGGTCTCCATCGCGCTGCCCCCGACCGTGCAGGCGGGTCTCGCGGTACGGGCCGCCGAGGCCGGCTGCCACCTGCTGCTGGACAAGCCGGTCGCGCTGACCGTGCCGGACGCCCGGGCCGTGGCCGAGGCGGTGCGCGAGCACAAGGTCGCCTCGGTGGTCTTCTTCACCGTGCGCTTCGGCGGCGAGCAGATCCCGTGGATCGAGCGGCAGGCGGAGCTGGGCGGCTGGTTCACCGGCCGCTCGGACTGGCTCGGCTCGGTGTTCGCGCCCGGCAGCACCAGCCCGTACGCGGCCTCGCCGTGGCGGGTGGAGAAGGGTGCGCTGTGGGACGTCGGCCCGCACGCGCTGTCCGTGCTGCTGCCGGTGCTGGGCGACGCGACCCAGGTGACGGCGGCGGCCGGCCCGCTGGACACCGTGCACCTGGTGGTGCGGCACGCCGGCGGAGCCTCCAGCACGCTCGCGCTCAGCCTGACCGCGCCGCTCGCGGCGGGCGGGACGGGCATGGAGCTGCGGGGTGAGCACGGCGTGGTGCAGCTGCCCCCGCGCGGCGAGGGCCCGGTCGCGGCCCTGCACCGGGCGCTGGACGCGCTGCGGGCCTCGGCCGCCTCCGGCGAGCCGCACCCCTGCGGGGCGGACTTCGGGCTGCGGGTGGTGGAGATCCTGGTCGGCGCCGAGCGTTCGCTGGCGAGCGGCGGCCCGGTGGAGGTCTGAGCGGTCGACGCGGCCGGGCCCGGGCGAGGACCGGGCGGGGACCGGCGGTTCGGACGGACGTCGGGTAGGGACCGATGGTTCGGAAAGGCGCCGGGCGGGGCACGGGGGTGCCCCCCCCGGCGTCGTCCGTCGGATGCCGAACGGCGCGGCGTAGCGGACGGTGCCTGCGGGCAGCGGGTGGTCGGCGTCCAGGGAGAGGGCCATCAGCGCTTCGTCCGGGACGTCGATGGTCAGGCCGATGCCGTGGGCGCCGGCGCGCAGTGGACCGCTCAGACCGGCGGCACCGGCGGCACCGGCGGCAGCGACGGCCCGGCCGGCGGCGGGGCCGAGGACGGCCGGCGGTCGGCGGGGCGGGCCGGCGGGATGACCGGGGCGCGGAAGTCGCGCGGGCCGGTCCACAGCGCCGGGACGGCGTCGCTGCGGCGGGCCAGTTCGTACGCCAGGGCCTCGTAATTGACCCGCCAGCCGTGGAAGTGCGCCCAGGCCTCCTCGACCGGGCGCTCACGCGGGAAACCGGCCGCGGTGATCATCGCGACGGCGCCCAGGTACTCGGCGTAGGTCAGCCGGATCGGAATGTCCGGGTCCGGGTCCGTGTCGAAGTCGATCCGCAGCGAGCGGGCGATGTCGCGCAGCGCGGTGAAGCCGGCCCGGAGCACCAGCCGGGCCTCGGGCGGGGCCGAACGCGGGCAGAGCGCCAGGTGCAGGGCGGCGGCGTCCATCACGGCGATCAGTCCGACCACCCAGCTGCGGTTGGGCTGCGGGGAGCGGAAGGAGAGCAGCACCGGGTAGTTGGAGTGGCTCTCGCCGATGTCGGCGGCCAGCCGCTCCCAGTCCCGGTAGAGCTGGGGGAGCGCGGTCTCGGTGTCCACCAGGGACTGGCGGGCCAGCAGCTCGGGGCCCCAGGCGGGCTCGCCGGCCCGGGACTGCAGCAGCGTCACCTCGGTCTCGCGGCGCTGGTAGGCGGCGTAGAGGGTCGGCAGGTAGGAGATCTGGAGGGCGATCACCAGCGGGCCGCTGGCGGCGGCCAGGAAGTCGATCGCGGAGAGGTGCAGCCGGTCGCCGCTGGCGAAGCCGAGGGTGAACAGACTGGACCCGGCCTCGCGCACGGCCACCGACCAGCTGAGCTCCGAGGTGCCGTGCAGCAGCAGGGTGTAGGCGGTGAGCATGCAGCTGAGCCACACCCCGAGCATGCCCAGCAGCACCAGCGGCGCCAGCCAGGTGAGCGCCCGGTCCTGCGCGTGGTAGCCGCGGCCCGGTCCGGCGACCAGCCGCAGCAGCCCGCGCAGCATCCGCCAGAGCCGCATCACCAGTGACGAGTAGAGCCCGCGCGGAACGACCAGCGTGCGCAGGATGCTGCCGACGATCAGCAGGAGCAGCATCGCGCCGAGGGCGGTCTGGATCATCCTCATGGCGTCATTCTGGCGGTACGCCGGGGCTGTCGCGGACCGGTGCCCGCGCGGGTCGGCCGTCGGCCGTCCGTCCCCCTGCCGTCCGCCCGCCGTCCGTGGCCCGGGCGCCCCGGTTCACCGCACCGAGTATGACCATGATCACACCAAGGCGAGGCATACGTACTGATGTTCCCACCGCGTCTATGTGTACGGAGGATCACGCCCACGAGCGAATCGGAGACCGGACTGTGCGTGCCCAGCAAGACAGCGCCGCCGAAGAGGAGAAGCCCGGGCGGCGACGGTGGCGCTTCCCACCGCGTCGGAGGCCGTTACGGGCGTGGCGCCCGCTCCGGGGGAGGCGCCCGTCCCCGGGTCCGTCCCCGGACCACTCCCCGAGCCCGTCCCCGGACCACTCCCCGAGCCCGTCCCCGAGCCGGTCAACGGACCCGTGCCGGCCCCCGGACCCGGGCGCCTCCCCGCGTTCACCCCTGCGCCGGTTCCTGCGGATCGACTACCCGCGCCGCGGACGGCGCGGAGTCCGCCGCTGGCTCCCCTCCTGGCGGCAGCAAATGCTGGTGGCCGGGACCGGGGCGGCGGCGCTGACGGGCTGGCTGGCCTGGTTCTACACGAACACCGCCGTCCCGGCGGACCTCAACTCCTTCGCCACCCAGCAGAACAACGTCTACTACTGGGCGGACGGCACCGAGATGGCCCGGATCGGCCCGACCAACCGGCAGGAGGTGCCGCTCGCCCAGGTGCCGGAGCCGGTGCAGTGGGCGGTGCTGGCCGCCGAGAACGAGACCTTCTACACCGACCCCGGCATCTCCGTGACCGGCATCGGCCGTGCCGTCGTCCAGATGGTCACCGGCGGCGACACCCAGGGCGGCTCCACCATCACCCAGCAGTACGTCAAGAACATCTACCTGAACCAGCGTCAGGACATGTCCCGCAAACTCAGCGAGATCGCCATCGCGATCAAGCTGGACGACCGGATGAGCAAGCAGGACATCCTGGCCGGCTACCTGAACACCAGCTGGTTCGGGCGCGGCAGTTACGGCATCGAGCGCGCCGCGGCCGCCTACTACGGCAAGGACGTCTCCCAACTCGACCCGAGCGAAGGCGCCTTTCTGGCCGCCCTGTTGAAGGGCGCCGGGCAGTACGACCCGGCGATCAGCGCGGCGAACCGGGAACGGGCCGAGGAGCGCTGGTCCTGGATCCTGGACCGGATGGTGGAGGTGGGCAAGCTGTCCGCCGCCGAGCGCGCCCGGTACACGGTGTTCCCCGAGCCCAAGCCGCAGCCGAAGTCGGCGGGGCTGAGCGGCCAGATCGGGTACCTGGTGGACACGGCCCGCGCCTACGTGGAGAGCCACAGCGACATCACCCCGGCCCAGTTCGACCTCGGCGGCTACCAGATCCGCACCACCTTCGAGAAGCCGAAGGTCGACGCCCTGGTCGCCGCCGTCCAGCAGGGCACCGCGGGGATCGACCCGGACAACCGCGAGTCCGACAAGCTCCTGAAGGTCGGCGCCGCCTCGCTGGCCCCGGACGGCCGGGTCGTCGCGCTCTACGGCGGCCCCGACTACCTGAAGCAGGGCTTCAACAACGCCAACACCACGACGGTGCCGATCGGTTCGGCCTTCACCCCGGTGGTGTACGCCGCCGGACTCGGCGAGGGAGTGCAGCGCCGGCGCGGCGGCGACCGCACCCCGGTCGCGCCCACCACCACCTACAACGGCGACGACGGGGTGAACGTGATGACCCCGGAAGGGCCGTACTGGGGACGGGACGGGAAGATCGTCAAGACCGCCAACGACGGCAAGCGGAACTGGGGCAGCGTCACCCTGCGGAACGCGGTCGAACAGTCCGTCAACGGGCCGCTGATGCAGCTCGGCATGGACGTCGGCCTGGACAAGGTGCAGAAGACCGCCACCGACCTCGGCCTGCTCCCCAACAGCCTCGGTGAACTCGTACCGGCCCTCGGCGTCGGCAACTCCACCCCCAGTGCCCTGCGCACCGCCGACGCGTACGCCGCCTTCGCGGCCGGCGGCTCCCACACCGACCCGTACTCGGTGCTCAGGATCTCCCGCAACGGCGTCCAGCTCCCCCTGCGCCTGCCCGCCGTCACCCAGGCACTCACCCCGGCGGTCGCGGGCGAGGTGGACGCGGCACTCAAGGGCTCCGTCCGCGACGGGGCCGCCAAGCCGGCGGCGGAGGCCGGCCCGAACCTGGCCGCCAAACCCGGCACCACCGCGGACCGCACGGCGGGCTGGTTCGTCGGCTACAACGGGCAGCTGTCGACGGCGGTCACCGTGTTCCGCGCGGACCTGAAGGACATGAAGCTCCTCTCCCTCGAAGGCCTGGGCGGCGCCACCCCGGACACCTCCGACGCCACCGTGCCGGCCCGGATCTGGACCGCCTACATGAAGACGGCCACCGGGCAGTAGGCCGGGCCGCCGCGGGGACCGTGCTGTACGGTCCCCGCAGCCGACGTCCGGTCGGGCCGGCCCGCGGACCGGGCGAATTCCGGTCGACCGGGCGTCGCGGCAGTGTCCATTCTCCGGACAACGGCTGGGGGCGGGGAGCGGTGGCGGCGGACGGGTACGTCGAGTTGGTCTGTGACGGGGGGCCCATCAGCGTCGTGGTGACCGATGCGGGGCCGCGCGTGCTGGAGGTCGCGAAGGCCGTCAGGCGTCGGACCGGGCTCAGCCTGTGGCACGGCAAGGCCCTGCTCGGTCGGCTGCCCGCGATTGTCCTCGACGACGTGACGTCGGACCTCGCCGAGGCCGTGGCGGCCGAGCTGCGAGCCGCCGGAGCGACCGTCGAGGTGCGGTACTGACGAGGTGCGGTACTGACGAGCTGCGGTACTGACGAGCTGCGGTACCGCCGAGGTGCGGTACCGCCGAGGTGCGGTGCCGGGCGGCGGACCGCAGGGCCGGTGGCCGCTGTTGATCAGTGCCCGGACTAGTGTCAGGGTCGTGCCGAGGTCGGTGGGCGCCACCCGATCGGGCGGCGGGGCGGGCCTCGGTGCGGTCGTGAGCATTGAGGGACTGAAGCGGATGAAGATGACGTTCGGGCTGCTGGGGCCCCTGACGGTCGATGTGGACGCCGTGCCGCAGGCGCTGCCGCGGGCCACCGTGCTGCGGGGGCTGCTGGGGGCCCTGCTGCTCGCGGAGGGGGAACGGCTGCCCGTGGGGCGGCTGCTGGACCTCGTGTGGGCGGAGCAGTCGGACCGGGTCGGCCGGGGCGCGGTGCACACCGGGATGTCGCGGCTGCGCACCTGGCTCGGGCGGTTCGGGGACGAGGCGGTGGCGCTGGAGTCCGACGGGCAGGGCTACCGGCTGGTGACCGGGCCGGACGCGGTGGACCTCGGACGGTTCCGCAGGCTCGCCGCCGACGGGGACCCGGCCGGGGCGATCGGCCTGCGGCGCGGCCCGGTGCTGGCCGGGCTGGAACGGGTGAACCGCGAGGACCCGCTGGTCACGACCGTGGAGCACGAAGTGCGTGCCACCGCCCTGGCGCTGGCCCGGGCCGCGACGGCCGCCGGAGCGTCCCGGACCGCCGTCCCCGCCCTGACGGCGCTCGCCGAGGAGTACCCGTTCGACGAGCCCCTGCAGGCCGCCCTGCTGGAGCTGCTGGCGGCGGACGGCCGGGCGGCCGAGGCGCTGCGCCGCTTCCAGGCACTGCGCCGGCGGCTGTCCGAGGAGCTCGGGATCGAGCCGGGCGAGCAGGTGCGGAACGTCTTCCTGGCGCTGCTGGCGCAGGACCGGGAGGGCGCCCGGCCGGACCCCGGGCCCGCCCGCGTGCCATCCCAACTCCCCCGGGACGTCCCGGACTTCACCGGACGCGACGAGCAGGTGCGGATCGTGCTGGACGCCCTGGCGGCCGGCCGGGTGCCGGTGATCGCGGGCATGGGCGGCATCGGCAAGACCGCGCTGGCCGTCCACACCGCCCACCTCGCCGCCGTCGACTACCCGGACGGCAGGCTCTACGCGGACCTGCGCGGGGCCGACGAGACGCCCGCCGACCCGGCCAGCGTCCTGGCCGCCTTCCTGCGCGCCCTCGGCGCCGACCCCCGGGAGGTCCCGGCCTCCCTGGAGGAGCGTTCCGCGCTGTACCGCACCCTGCTCGCAGGCCGCCGCACGCTCGTCCTCCTCGACAACGCCGCGGGGGAGCAGCAGATCGTCCCGCTGCTCCCGGGCACACCGGCGGCTGCGGACGACCGGCCGGGCGACGGGTCCTGCAACCGGCCCGGTGCCCGACCGGCCGTCCTCGTCACCAGCCGCGCCGCGCTCACCGCCCTGCCCGGCTCCCGGCTCGTCGACCTGCACGAACTCGACGCCCCCCACGCCGGGACGCTGCTGCGCCGCATCCTCGGGGACGAGCGGGTCGCCGCCGAACCGGTGGCCGCCGCCCAGATCGTCGAGCTGTGCGGCGGCATGCCGCTGGCGGTCCGCATCGCCGGGGCCCGCCTCGCCGCCCGGCCGCGCCGGACCCTGGCCCGGCTCGCCCACCTGCTGCGCGACGAACGGCGACGGCTCGACGAGCTGGCCGCGGGGAACCTGGCCGTACGGGCGGGCTTCGCCGTCGGCTACGCCCGGCTGTCGGAGCCGACCCGCCGCACGTTCCGGCTGCTCGGACTGCTCGACGCGCCCGACTTCGCGCCGTGGGCCGCGGCGGCGATGGCCGGCATCCCGCCGGAGCAGGCCGAGTGGCAGCTGGAGGAGCTGATCGACGCCCAACTCCTGCAGGAGACCGGCACGGAGCCGCATCTGCGCTACCGCTTCCACGACCTCGTCCGGCTGTACGCGCGCGAGCACGCCGAGGCCGCGGACGAACCGGCCGCGCGTACCGCCGCGCTCGAACGGGCCTTCGGCGCCTGGCTCTGGCTGGCCGAGCAGGCGGCCGACCAGGTGCCCGGGCCGTGCTTCGCGCCGATCCACGGCACCGCACCCCGCCACCCGATGCCGTCCGGCGTCGCGGCGGCACTGCTGGACGACCCGATGGCCTGGTTCGACGCCGAGCAGCCGGCCCTGAACGCGAGCGCCCGGCAGGCCGCCGCGCTGCGCATGGTGCCGGTGGCGTGGGACCTCGCCGCCTGCCAGGAGAAGTACTGCGACGTGCGGGGCCTGTACGACGACTGGCGCACCACCCACCTGACGGTCCTCCAGGCCTGCCGGACCACCGGCGACGCCCTGGGCGCGGCCGTGCTCACCCGCGGCCTGATCGAGGTGACGACCTGGACCACCCCGGCCGACGACTCCGGGACGACCGTCGACCTGAAGGACGGCACCGAGACGATGGTCGCGCTGGAGGACCGCGCCCGGCACCTGCAGGGGTTGTTCGAGCAGGTCGGGGAGGAACGCGGGACCGCCGACGCCCTCGTCCTGACGGCCTGGAGCCTGGTGGCCCAGGGCCGCGAACAGGAGGCCCTGGAGGCCGGCCACCGCGCCCTGGACCTCGCCACCGCCCACGACCACCCGGGCGGCGAGGCCCGGGCGCACCAGATCATCGCCATCGCCCACGGGGAGACGGACCTCGACCGCACGATCGAGCACCTCACCGAGACGCTGCGGCTGGCCCGGCTGATCGGCAACACCCGCTTCGAGGCGACCGCCATCCAGTTCCTCGGAGCCGCCCACGGCCGGGCCGGCCAGGTGGAGCGGGCCGGCGAGCTGCTCCTCCACTCGCTCGCCATGGCCCGCTGTCTCAAGGACCGCTACGTGGAGGCGTTCTCGCTGCTCTACCTGGCCATGCTGTACGCGGCCACCGGCGACGGCCGCGCCCGGGAGACGGCGGAGGCCGCACTGGCCATCGCCCGCCGGTTCGACCTGGGGCACCACCTCGCCCAGGCCCTCGGCATCCTGGGGGAACTGGACCTGGCGGCGGGGGACCACGCCTCGGCGGTCGCGCATCTGGAGGAGTCGGTGCTGGTGTGGCGGGCCCGCGGCTGGCGCTCCTTCCTGGCGGAGGCGCTGCGCGCGCTCGGCCGGGCGTACCAGGCGGCCGGGCTGCCGGAGTCGGCCGCGCGGGTGCTGGAGGAGGCGCGGGAGCTGAGCGACATCCGGTAGGCGGTGCGGGGTGGCGCGGGGTGGCGATGGCGAGCGGCCGGGGATCGGTAAGCGATCGGTAAGGCCCGGCTGCCTACGATCGATCTCCACGCACAGGACAGACGCACCCGTATCCGGCCGCAGGCCTGGTCGACGCGCCCGTCCCGTACGCGCCGCACGGGCGGCCGGTCGGGTTCGCGCAGGGGACGGACCCGGCCGGAGGCGCATCCGCGGGGGTGTCCCGCGGGCGTGGTCGGTCGGTTGGTTGGCGCGGGGCGGGGCGGGCCGGGTCGGCGCGGAGTGGTCGGCCGGTGGGCGCGCCCGTCAGCTCGCGGGCCCGGCTGCCCGCGCCAGGGTGGTGTCCAGCCAGTCGAAGACCGTCTGGTGGAAGCGGAACATGGCGCCCATGTGGCAGTGTTCGCCCGCGCCCTCGGCCTCGGTCAGGGTGACGAGCGTGTGGGGGCAGGTCAGCGCGGCCTGGACCCGCTGGGGCTGGCCGCGGAAGAACTGGTCGTTCTCGGCGTCCAGGACGAGGGTGGGGCAGTCGATGAGCTGGGCGACGCCGTCGAGGGTGTAGTCGGCGGTGCGGCGGATGTAGTCCGCCACCGATGCGGCGCCGAACGTCCACACCCCGTTGCGCAGGGCCCAGCGCAACTGGGTGCTCGCCTGCATGAGCAGAGCCATGACCGGCTCCACGAGGTCGTCCCGGCCGGCCTCGATCCACTCGCGCAGGAACGGCGGCATGAACCGGTCGTGGGCCTCCCCGAAGCTGTACAGGCCGTCGTCCAGCACCAGGGCGGCCGGGCGGTGTTCGTGGGCGGCGGCGCGTGCGGCCAGGTAGCCGCCGAGGCTGTAGCCGAACAGGACCAGCCCGTCGGCGGCGATCTCGGGGCGGGTCAGCGCGTAGTCGACCACCGGGGTCACCACGGCCTCCCAGTCCGGGCGGAAGGCGAGCCGCTGCTCGCGCAGCGCCGCGCCCTGGCCCGGACCGTCGTAGGCGAGGACGTTGTAGCCGCGGCGCAGCGCGGCCGCGGCGACGGCGAAGTACGCCTCCTCCAGCGTGGAGTCGAAGCCGCTGGTGAACAGGACGGTGGGGCGCCGGGCGCCGGAGTCGTCGACGAGGAACAGGTAGCCGGGCAGGCTGGTGTCCTGGTAGGGGATGGTCACGGCCTCGACGGGGGTGTCCAGCAGGGCCGCCGCGGCGGCGAAGGTCGCCCGGGAGAGTGCGGAGACGCTCTTGGCCTCGGGGTCGTTCGCGGGGTCGTCGCGGCGGTAGAACTCGGCGGTGCGGTAGTAGTTCGACGCGCGAAGCAGGGCCTCGCGGGCGCTGACCCGGTGCCCGGCCGTCAGGGCGCGGGTGCCGATGTCGTGGACGCGCTCGGCGGTGGCCTTCCACTCGCGCAGCCACGCCGCCTCGTCGCCTTCGCCGATGTTCCGGGCGGTGGCCACGACCTCGCCCAGGTCGGCGCCGCCGTAGTTGGCGAATCCGGCCGCCCGGAGCGTTTCGAAGGAGAACGACTCGTCCTCGAAGAGGAATCGCATGGGTACTCCCGAGATTGTTGAGACGGAACGGTTCCGTCTCGTCTAACGCTAGCCCCCGCCTGGTCGAGACGCAAGCGTTCCGCCTGGTGTAGATTTGGGGAATGTCCAAGACGCCCGCGCCCCGGCCCGCGACCCCCGGCCCCTCCGAGCAGCCCGCGCGCCGGACACCCGGCGGGCCGGTGCTCCAGGACTCCGTGACCGAGGCGATCGCGGCCGCCTTCTTCGAGGAACTGGCGGACGTCGGCTACGCCCGGCTCTCCCTGGAAGCGGTCGCCAAGCGGGCCGGGGCGGGCAAAGCCGCCATCTATCGCCGCTGGCCGTCGAAGCTCGACATGACCGTCGCCCTGATCCGGGCGGTGGCCGTGGACGCCTCCGAGATCGAGGACACCGGCACCCTGCGCGGCGACGTCCTCGCCTTCCTCGCCGAGATCGACGGGGCGCTGCGCCACCGGCTCCCGTCGAAGATCATCCCCGATCTGCTCGCCGAAAGCGGTCGTAGCCCCGAGCTGGCGCAGGTGCTGATGACCGCCGTCCGCGACACCCGCCGCAGCAAGGCCACCGGCCTGCTGGAACGGGCGGTCGACCGCGGCGAACTCCCCGCCGATGTGGACCGCGAGCTCGCACTCGACTTCCTCGCCGGCCCGCTGTACTGGCGCCTCGCGGTCGTCCACACGGCGACCGCCCCCGACTACCTCGACCGCCTCACCGACAAGCTCCTCGCCGCCTTCGCCGCCTGACGGTCGAGGCTGTGCCGCGTTGCCGCCGGAGACTGCGTCGCCCCCTGGACCTGAAGGCGTGTTCGGTCTGCTCCGGCCTGCTCCGGCCTGCACCGGCTGGTGCAGGCCGGAGCAGGCGGACTCCTCGGCCGCCGTACGGGTGTGCTCAGATCTTGACGGTGAGCCAGGCGCCGAGGCCGCTGCAGCCGCGGGCGTCGTAGGTGGTGCTGCGGTAGCCGGCCGGGATCGGCGAGTACGGGCAGGTCCAGATGCCGTTGCGGACCTGCTCGTGGAACCAGGCGCCGACGCCGCTGCAGCCCTTGACGTCGTAGTTCGTCAGCACGTAGCCGGAGACGATGGGCGAGCCGGAGCAGGTCCACAGCCGGTTCTGGGCGGGCTGCTGGTACCACGAGCCGTGGTTGTCGCAGCCGCCGGCGTTGTACATGGTGATGACGTAGCCGGCCGGGACGGGCGCCCCGGAGCAGCTCCAGCCGCCGGCCGCGGAGGCCGTGCCGGCGGCCGTCGTGCCGGTGAGCGCGGCCGCGAGGACGGCGACCGTGGCGGCGGCCCGTCCCGTGCGGGTCATCAGCTTGCGGAGGATCCTGGTCACGGCGACACCGTTCCGATCGGTCGTCTCCCCGCCGTGGGCACGGCGCGGGAGGGCGTAACAACGGGGATGCGCCGCACCCTAGTGGCGGTGATCGGGCCGCTGATAGATCCTCATCGGTGGATTTCTATACCTGACCGAAAACGATCGATCGCATTCCGGTGGGCCCGGCCGCCACGGGCAGGTCTCGCCGAACTTCACGGCCGTCACACTGACCGGCTGACCGGTGAGGGCGGCGCCCGGAGCCGGATCCCGGCCGCACACCTGCCAGTTCGACTGCACCAGGACGGCGCGGTTCCTCGGGCCGGCGTCCTTGGTGCCGAGGGACGTGTTGCCCGGCAGCGAATCCCGTACCACCGAGACGGCCTTGCCCTTGAAATCGGGCATGGTGGATCCGGCCTCGGCGGGCCCGTTGGCGCCCTGGTCCTGGGCGGGGCAGTTCTCCTCCGGCTTCACCGCCCCCATGTCGATTTCTGTGCCGGTGGGGTGGCTGCCCGGGGCCGGGTTGTGCGCGCAGACCTTCCAGTTGCGGTCCAGGATCTGGTTGCGGTCGCGACCGAGCGCGTCGTGACTGGTCAGGAGGAAGAACCCGGCGCTCTGCGCGGTGTCCTGGGCGGACTGCAGCCCCATGCCGACGAAGTTCGGGAGCACGGCCGTTCGGGAGCACGGCCGTTCCGGCGGCGGCCGCAGGTGCGCCCGTTGCGGGTGCAGGAGCGGTGACGGAAAGCGCGTTGTGTCCGCGCGGGCCGAACGTCTAGTGTCACGCCCGACGGCGTGTAGCTCAGCAGGAGAGCACCGGGCTTGAGACCCGGAGGGCGCAGGGGCGGAACCTGCCACGTCGGCTTATGGACGACGACGCTGATCAGCAGCACTCCACCGGTGCCGGGGTGTCCGTGCCGTACCCGCAGCACCAGTTGGCCCGGGCGCTGCTCACCGCGCTGACCCACTCCGACGGAGAGACCCGCCGCCGTGCCGCGGCCCGCGCCGACCGCTGGCGCGCCGTGCTCGCCGGTGCCGCTGCCGGGCGGTCGGTCGTCGGCTCGCGCACTCCGCTCCCGGGGCTGCCCGCCTGGGTGACGCCCGAGGTCGTCCGCGGCGGCTTCGCCACCTCCGCCGCGAGCGCCGAGGGGCCGCTCCAGCCGTACGAGCGCGAGGCCGCGGCCCTCGCCGGGGTGCCGGCCGACCGCCGGGCCCTCTTCGCCCACTGCCTCACCGAGCCCGGCCTGGCCCGGCTGAACGAGCTGCTCGACAGCGGCCGCTACGAGGTCGCGGTGCCCGAGGAGGCGGCGCTGCTGACGGTCGCCTGGCTGGTCCGGGCCGGGGACACGGCCGCCGCGCTCGACCTCGTCGACACCCTCGAACCGTTCGCCTCCCGGCTGCGCTTCACTCCCCGGCCCTCCGCGCTGCCCGCACCTGACCCCGAGGCGGTGCACCGGCACACCATCGGCGACGCCGTCGACTCCCTCGTCGGCCGCCGGCCGAACGCCGCCGTGGAGGCGCAGCGCGAGGCCCTCGCCGTCTGGCGGCCCTTCGGCGACCGGCTGCTCGCCCACTGGCTGGAGACCGTCGACCCGGGGGCCACCGGCGTGGAGGCCGTCGACCCGGAGGCCGTCGAGCTGGAGACCACCGACCCGGAGGCCGCCGGTGACACCGGACGGATACCGGCGGGCGTACCCGACGGCCGCTGGCGGGAGCGCGGCGCGCTGCTGCTGCGCCAGTACGGGGAACTCGCCGCGGCCCACACCCGCTGCACCAAGCACCGCGACCCGAAGGAGAACCTCGGCATCCTGCGCGGCGCCCTGGAGGAGGCCGTCGCCGGCCGGCCGCTGGACGCCCGCCGGCTGGGACTGCTGCGGCACGCGGTGGACTCCATGGTGCGCCGCCGCGGCCGGCCGGGATCGGCCGCGCACACCGAACTGCGCGCCCGCCAGGCCGTCCAGGCGGCGCGGCCCTCGTACCACGACCTCGCCCAGCTCGTGCTGCGCCGGCTCGCCGTACAGCCCCAGGAGACGGGCGCCGCCGAGGTCGGACCGCTGGTCGCCGACGTCACCGCCGCCGAGGCGGCGGAGACCGGACTGCTCGCGGGCACCCCGGTTCCCGCGCCGGTCCGCCACCCCGTGGAAGCCACCCTGAGCGCCCCGATCGGCACCCTGGTGGAGCGCGGCGTCGTGCCCTCGGCCGAAGTCCTGGCCGAACTCGTCCCGCAACTCGTCGCCGCCACCAGCGTCGAGGCCTGTCCGGACGCGGCGCTGCGCACCCTCGCCGCCGCGAACTACCGGGCGTTCCGCAACCGCCGCTCGCTGCTCCTGCTGAACCTCGCCGCACAGGTGCGGGTCGAGGAACTGCCCTGGGTACGGGCGGTGGCGGCGCACCGCTCCGACGAGGACGGCCGCGGGCCCGCGCTCACCGCCCTGCGCCGGCTCGGCGAACTGGCCGTCCAGGCGTTCCCCGGCACGCTGCTGCCCAACGCGCTCGTCCGCGAACTCGCGGTGCTCGCCCGCCAGTCGGGGCTCGACGCGCCGCTGGTGGAGGAGTTGGCGGCGGACATCTTCGTCGGCAGGTTCACGCCGAAGTTCCTCGCGGCGGCGGGTGTCGCCGCGGAAGTGCTCGGCGGCACGCTGTACGAGCGCTACTACGGCATCGACTACGCGGCGCTGCGCGGGCTCGCGACGGCGGACGCGGAGATGGACGCGGGACCGGCGCGGTTCGCCGAGCTGTGCACGGGGCGCGCCGGGCCGGGACCGGCCCGGTCGGTCGCCGCCAACGGCAAGGTCGTCGAGCAGGCCCAGATCCTCACCACCCACAACCTCGCCGTCCTGGTGGACCGTGTCGGCATCCGCCCGAGCCCCGGCTGGGACGACCTCGCCCGCCGCGCCTTCACCACCGTCTGCCGCCGGACGGCTCGCGTCCACGGCGACCCGCGCCCGCTCGCCGCGATCAAGGACGCGGCGTACGCGTGGCGGCAGATGGTCTTCCACCTCTCGCTGTGCGCACCGGAGGAGCGGGCCCGGACCATCGCCGGCCTGGACGCGGAGGCCGCCCGCCACCCCGCGCACGTCGCCGCCCGCCTCGCCCCGGCCCTGACCGGCCTGCGCCGGGCCGCCGTCGGGGGCTCGGCGGACGAGGGGGCGGGCCGGGTGCTCCTCGGCTGGACCACGGGCCCGCACTGGCTGCGCGCCGACCCCCGCCTGCCCGTCGGCCACCTGCCGCCGGCCGTCGCCGTCCTCCCGTGACGTCGGGGGCGAACGACCGCCCGCCGGAGCGGGGTTGTGGTACGGCCGTTCGTATCCACCCCCTATGATCCCAGCCCGGGGGGAAGTGCGCCGAGCTGGTACGAAACAGCCGTGTCCGCTCCCTTCGGCGACGCACGCCCGCGCCGCCGATTCGACGACCGGAAGACGAAGACTCGGTGATACTCACTCAACGCCTGCGCCGGAGGCTGCTGGCCGGCGCCTCGGCGCTCGCGCTGGCGCTGCTGCCCGCGGGCCTCGCCCCCACCACGGCAGGCGCCACCACGGCCGGCGCCGCACCGGCCGGTGCCGCACCGGCCGGTGACGGGTCCGGGCCGACGCCGGTGGACCTCGACACCACGCGCGCCTTCGCGGACACCTTCCGGCTGGACCCGTCCCAGGACACCGACCCGATGTACGGGCTGAACGTCGGGATCGACGCCCGGCAGTCGCCCCCGGAGAAGCAGCACGGGATCTCCTACACCCGGGTCTCCGGCCGCTGGGACACCTCGGTCGCGCCCGACCAGTGGTTCGTCCAGACCAGCCACCCGGACCACCCGAACAAGCTGCTGTTCGCCAAGGGCGTCTCCGCGGTCATGCTGGGCGCGCCGGCCGTCGCGGACGGCACCGGCCACTACACCGTCTCGACGGTGATCGACCCGGTCGTCGGCGACACCACCAGCAAGGACTGGGGCTCGATCGTGCTGAGCCGCAGCCACCGCGGCAACGGCTACGTCACCGGCGGCGACGTCGACCTCGGCCTGACCGTCAACTCGCGCGGCGAGCTCGCCCTCTTCCACGGCGGGGGCGGCGAGACGCCCTTCTGGACCGGTTCGGTGGCACCCACGGCGCAGTACGCCGTCGCGCTCACCGTCTCCACCGGCGCCGACCGGGCCGTCACCCTGACGGTGAACGGCACCCCGTTCACCGTCTCCGCGCCGGCCGGGGTGACCCGCTGGCCGGGCAGCGAGTTCCTCTACCTCGGCGCCTACCTCTCCGACCCGAACCGCGTCACCACCTTCGGCGACGGCGCCGGCCACGGCCTGAACGTCAGCCGGATCGACACCAGCGCCACCCGCAGCGCCAAGCCGCTCGTCGACACCTTCGACGGCGCGCCCAACGCCACCGCCGACTTCGGGCTCAACCAGGACCTCAGCGCCCGCCAGCCGAGCCTGATCTCCGCCGACTACACCGCCGTCTCCGGCGTCAAGGGCCTGGCCCTCGACCCGCCGGCGGGCTCGGTGCAGGTCAACAGCCCGGCCCAGCCGAACGTGCTGTCGTTCCCCAAGGGCACCTCGGCGGTGCGCCTGAACAAGCCGGCCACCTCGGACGTCCAGAGCGGCGCCTACACGGTGCACGCCGTCCTGACCCCGGTCGTCGGCGCCACCACCGGCCAGGACTGGGCCTCCCTCGCCGTCAGCAACGCCTCGGGCGGCACGGGCGCCGTGGACGCCGAGGACGTCGCGCTCGGCCTGCGCGTCCAGGCCGACGGCGGGCTGACGCTCTTCCAGGGCGGCACGCCGACCGCCCTGACCGCCGTCCCGGCGGCGGGCTCCTACGAGGTGTCGGTCGCGCTGAGGACCGGCGACAAGCAGCAGGCGACCGTGCGGGTCAACGGCGCGACGGTCTTCTCCGGCCGCACCGCCGCCCAGCTGCCCCGCGACGGCTACGTCTCGCTCGGCGCCCACCACTCGGCGGCCGGCCGGGTCACCACGGTGGACGACCTGCGGGTTTCCATGCTGGGCGGGCTCGGCTACTACGGGTTCTTCGACATCCGGGACCCGAACGAGCCGAACTACGGCGCCAACCACGCGCCGGAGGTGGCGCAGTGGACCAACTTCAACAACTACCTGCGCGACCAGGACCCCCGCCTGGAGTTCCTGGACCAGTGCCTGCCGGCCTCCTGCGTGATCGACCTCAACCAGGAGACGGTGATCCCGCGCTCGCCGGGTGACTGGCAGGTCACCCCGAACCCGAACGCCGCGCAGAACCTGCTCGATCTGGTGCAGCGCATCGGACCGAACATCGACAAGATCGCCGCCGTCGACATGACGGACGAGGCCTACTCCCACGGCCTGCACGAGGACCAGGTCAAGACGCAGGCCCAGCAGATCAGGGCCGCGTTCCCGGACAAGACGCTGATCATGAGCCTCGACCGCTGGAACGCCGAGCAGGGCGCGCCGATCCCGCCCGAGGTCGACATCGTCGGCTTCGACTACTACTGCGTGGGCCGCGGCGAGATCCAGTGGCGGCTGGCGAACCTGAAGACCTTCCTCTCCTCGCCCGACCAGCACCTGATGCTCTTCCCGGAGTCCACCAACGAGCAGGGCGTCGCCGACGGCTGCTACTCCGGCAGGACCGACGCGGACATCGCGGCGTACAACGCCGAGTACCGCGCGATCGCCGCGCAGGACCCCCGGGTCGTCTACCTGCAGAACTTCCGCTGGCTCGGCCCGGACCAGCCGACCAAGGTGCCGCTGACCGTCGCGGCGCAGCAGCGGATCGGCAGCGCGGTGGTCAACGCCACGCCCACGCCGGCACCCGCCTCGGTGGGCGTGTACCGGCCGTCGGACGCCGGCTTCGCCGAGGCCGCCCACAACGGCCGGTACACCGGCCGGACCGGGTTCGGCGCCGGCGGCGACGCCGTCCCGCTGACCGGCCACTGGAACGGTCCCGGCACCGACACCATCGGCGTCTACCACCCCGACACCTCGACCTTCCAGCTGTCGAACGACAACGCCACCGTGGCCGCCACCTTCCCGTTCGGGGTCCCCGGCGACATCCCGCTGGTCGGCGACTGGAGCGGACAGGGACGGACCACGGTCGGCGTCTACCGGCCCAGCGACCAGTACTTCTACCTGTCCGACGACAACTCCACCATCACGTACCGGATCAAGCTGGGCAACGAGGGCTGGAAGCCGCTGGTCGGCGACTGGGACGGCAACGGCACCACCACCGTCGGCGTCTACGACCCGCAGACCCAGACCTTCTACCTGAACGACTCCAACCGGACGGAGCACCCGCGCCCGGGCGTCAGGTTCGGCAACCCCGGCGACATCCCGGTCAAGGGCGACTGGGACGGCACCGGCAAGGAGACCATCGGCGTCTACCGGCCCGGCGACCAGAGCTTCTACGGGGCCGCCGAGAACTCCGACCTGGTGATCTACAGCAAGAAGTTCGGCAACCCGGGCGACGTCCCGCTGGTGGGCAACTGGGGCTGACGCCTCCGCCCCGCCCGCGCGTCCGACAGGGCGCCCTCCCGACCGCCCCGCGGCGACCGGGAGGGCGCCCTCGCGCCGTCCGCGGGGCGCGGGTCGGCCGTGCCCCGCGCCGAGCATGATCCGTGCGATCAGCTCCCGGCGGCCGCCCACGCCGCCCCATCCGGCGAAGCTGACACGCACCCGGCCGGCGCCCCCACGCCCCGAACGGCGGGGGTGCGCCTCTTCCTACCGGCAGCCCGGCGGCCGGGCCGACCCCGGGGAGCGGTCCCGTCCGGTCACTTGACCAGGCGGGACCATTCGGCCGGCTGGGCGGGGTCGAGTTGGCGGAGCTGGTCGAGGACCTTCGGGTCCTGGGCGTCGAGCCAGTCGGCGACCTGGCGGAAGGAGACGCAGCGGACGCCCTCGCGCTTGCAGACGTTCTTCATCACGTCCTCGATGGCCTGCATGTAGATGCCGCCGTTCCAGGACTCGAAGTGGTTGCCGATGAAGAGCGGGGCGCGGCTGCCGTTGTAGACGCGTTCGAAGCCGGCCAGGTAGCTCTCGCGGGTCTCCTTCTCCCAGGTGTCGTACTTCTTGGGGTCGCCGTTGGTGGTGTTCCCGGACTGGTTGGCCAGGAAGTTGAAGTCCATCGAGAGGCTCTGGGTCGACCTGCCGGGGTAGGGGAGCATCTGCAGCGGGAAGTTCCAGATGCCCTCCTTCTTCACCGGCCAGACCTGGAACTCGCCCGGGGAGCTGGCGTCGTAGCGGAAGCCCGCCGCCTTCTCGGCCGGCAGCAGGTTCTTCTGGCCCTCCAGGCAGGGGGCGCGGCCGCCGACCAGTTCCTTGGTGTAGTCGAAGGGGAGGGGCGGGACGTCCTTGAAGCCGGTGTTGGTCTTCCAGTTGGTGACGAAGGAGACGGCCTGGTCCAGCTCGCTCTTCCACTCCTCGGTGCTCCACTCGCCACCGCCCTTGGCGTTGCAGAAGTGCCCGTTGAAGTGGGTGCCGATCTCGTTGCCGTCCTGCCAGGCGAGGCGCAGCTGTTCCAGGGTGTCCTTGATGTGGGGGTCGGTGGCGTAGTCGATGGAGGCGTCGCCGGGCTTGTGCTGCGGTGGCTTGTAGAGCGTGCTCTTGGACTTGGGGAGGGTGTAGAGGCCGCTCAGGAAGAAGGTCATCTGGGCGTTGTTCTCGACGCCGAGTTTGCGGAAGCGGGAGAACATGCGATCGTCGCCCTCCAGCGCGCCGTCCCAGGAGAAGACGACGAACTGCGGCGGCTTCTCGCCGGGCTTGAGCTTCTCGGGCGTGGGCTGCTTGGGCTGCGGGCCGGTGTAGGAGGTGGAGCCGTCGCCGAGCACCTTGACCTGGCCGTCCCAGGTGGGAGTGGGGGTGGGGGCGGGTGGTGGCGGGGCGGGGGTGTCGGTCGTGGCGCTCGGGGCGGGGCTGGACGGGGTGGTGCCGGTGGCGGCCGTGGGTCTGCTCTGCGTGCCGGAGCATCCCGTCGCCAGGGCGGAGGTCCCGAGGACCCCCATCGCCAGCAGGATGGCCGAGCCGCGAGCAGTCCTCACCGGACCCCATTTCTCTGATCTTCGATCAGGCGGTGTTCAGAAGACGATCGATGGAAGTGATCATCAGAACACTTTTGATCGACCTCTGTCGAGGCGGGGCCGGTGCGACCGCGGTGGCGGAGGGGCCGGCGAGCAACTCCCTTGTGTCGCACGGCGGATGCGTGATGAGCAGGCCTCGCCGGCGGCCCCCGCGCCGATCGGACCCCGGAGCCGTGCGGCGCGGGGGTTCGCGGCATTGACAGGGGGCCTCCTGCGGTTGAATGCTAAGCAAGCGCTTAGTCAATGATCCGCTTCCCCGAGGAGCCGCCCGATGGCCGAGACCCCCGTCGACCCGCCAGGCCTGGACCTGGCCCGCCTCCGGGCCCACCTGGACCGCGAGCTGCCCGGCATCCTCCAGGGCCGGGGCCGGGGGCCGCTGCGGGCCGACCTCATCGAAGGGGGCCGCTCGAACCTCACGTACGTGCTGAGCGACGGCGCCTTCCGCGCGGTCCTCCGGCGCCCGCCGCTCGGGCACGTCCTCGCCACCGCGCACGACATGGGCCGCGAGTACCGGGTGATGACCGCGCTGCGCGACACCGGGGTCCCCGTCCCCCGCACCCTGCTGCTCGATCCGGACACCGACACCCTCGGCGCCCCCTGGTACCTGATGGAGTACGTCCCCGGCACCGCCCACCGGGACGCCGCCCCGCTGGCCGCCCTCGGCGAACAGCGGGTGCACGCGCTCGGGCGCAGGCTGGTCGACACCCTCGCCACCCTGCACGGGATCGACCCGGCCGCCGTCGGCCTTGCCGACTTCGGCCGCCCGGAGGGCTACCTGGAGCGCCAGCTGCGCCGCTGGTCGAAGCAGTTGGAAGCCTCCCGCAGCCGCGACCTGCCCGACCTCGACCGCCTGCGCGCCGGGCTCGCCGAGCGGCTGCCGGTCTCGCCCGCGCCCGCGCTGGTGCACGGCGACTACCGGCTCGACAACGTCCTGGTCGACGCGGACGACACCATCGCCGCCGTCCTGGACTGGGAGATGTCCACCCTCGGCGACCCGCTCACCGACGTCGGCCTGCTGGTGATGTACACCGAACTCGCCGGCGTCGGCGGCGGCATCATCCCCTCCGCCATGACCGCCCCCGGCTTCCCGAAGCCCGACGAGATCGTCTCCTCCTACGCCGACGCGACCGGGCGCCGGGCGGAGGACCTCGACTGGTACGTCGCCTTCGCCTCGTTCAAGCTCGCCGCCGTCGCCGAGGGCATCCACTTCCGCTTCCGGCAGGGCCGCACCCTGGGCGCCGGCTTCGAGCGCGCCGGCGAGATGGCCCCGATCCTCGCCCGGTACGGCCTGAGCACCCTCAAGGAGAGCTGAGAACCCGATGGACTTCGCCTACGACGCCCGGACGAACGAGCTCCGCGAGCAGCTGCTCGCCTTCATGGACGAGCACGTGCACCCCGCCGAGCCCGTCCTCGCCGCCCAGCTCGCGGCCCGACTCGCCGACCCGGCCCGCGACCGGTGGGCCGTCCCCCCGGTCGTCGCCGACCTCCAGACCGAGGCCCGCAAGCAGGGGCTCTGGAATCTCTTCCTCCCCGGCGAGCCCGGCGCCGGCCTGACCAACCTCCAGTACGCCCCGCTCGCCGAAATCACCGGCCGCAGCATCCAGTTGGCCCCGCCCGCGCTCAACTGCGCGGCGCCCGACACCGGCAACATGGAGCTGCTCGCCCAGTTCGGCAGCGCCGAGCAGCGCGAGCGCTGGCTGCGCCCGCTGCTGGACGGCGCGATCCGCTCGGCCTTCGCGATGACCGAGCCCGAGGTGGCCTCCTCGGACGCCACCAACATCGCCACCCGGATCGAGCGGGACGGCGAGGAGTACGTCGTCAACGGCCGCAAGTGGTACATCACCGGGGCGATGAACCCCGATTGCCGGATCCTCATCGTGATGGGCAGGACCGACCCGGCGGCCGAACCCCACCGGCAGCAGAGCATGGTGCTCGTCCCGCGCGACACCCCGGGCGTGACCGTGCGGCGCGGCATGACGGTCTTCGGGTACGACGACGCCGACCACGGCGGCCACGCCGAGGTGCTGTTCGAGGACGTCCGCGTCCCGGTGGAGAACCTGATCGGCGAGGAGGGTACGGGCTTCGCCATCGCCCAGGCCCGGCTCGGCCCCGGCCGCATCCACCACTGCATGCGCGCCATCGGCATCGCCGAGCGGGCGCTGGAACTGATGTGCCGCCGGGCCGACGAGCGGGTGGCGTTCGGGAAGCCGCTGGCCGAGCAGGGCGTGGTGCAGGACTGGATCGCCGAGTCCCGGGTGCGGATCGAGCAGTTGCGGCTGCTGGTGCTGAAGACCGCCTGGCTGATGGACACCGTCGGCAACCGCGGTGCGCACACCGAGATCCAGGCGATCAAGATCGCCACCCCGCGCACCGTCGAGTGGATCCTCGACAAGGCCGTCCAGGCCCACGGCGCCGCCGGCGTCAGCCAGGACACCCCGCTCGCCCAGCTCTGGGCCGGCAACCGCACCCTGCGGCTGGCGGACGGCCCCGACGAGGTGCACAAGCGCTCGCTGGCCCGGAGGGAACTGCGCAAGTACCGGCGCTGACCCGTAGGGGTGTCATACCCGGGTATTCAGGGAGGTGTTGGCCCTCTGGTATGACGGCCGCGGCCCGTTCCCGACCGTAGTGTCCTGCGTGTTCGATCGATCGGAGCACGGAGGACATCATGGGCATTCCGGGACGGGCCGTGGCGGCGGTGGTGCTGGCGGCGGCAACGGCGGTGGGCACGATCGGTACGGCCGTGGGAGCGGTCGGGCCGGGGGACGCGAGCCCCGGGCGGCAGGCCCGGGCCTGGCTGCCCGAGCCCAGCGGGCCGTACCCGATCGGGACCACCGCGCTGCACCTCACCGACACCGGACGGGAGGACCCCTGGCACCCCGGGCAGCGGCGCGAGCTGATGATCAGCCTCTGGTACCCGACCTCCCACCCGGCCTCCGGCGACGAGCGGGCCCCGTACATGGAGCCCGCCGCCGGTCGGCACTTCGACGGCCCGGACGGCGTCGGCCTGCTCAACTACGGCACCGAGCCCGGCCGCACCGACTGGTCGGCCATCCGCACCCACGCGCGCAAGGACGCCCCGGCACTGCCCGGCGGCCCGCGCCCGGTCGTGCTGTACTCGCCCGGCCTCGGCGACCCGCGCACCTGGGGGACGGCGCTGGTCGAGGACCTCGCCTCGCGCGGCTACGTGGTGGTCACCGTCGACCACACCTACGAGGCCTCCGAAGTCGCCTTCCCCGGCGGCGACCTGGCCACCTCGGTGCTCCCCGGCATGCTCGGTCGGCCCGGCCTGGACATCGGCGCGGTGCTGCGCAAGGCGATGGACACCCGGGTCGCCGACACCCGCTTCGTCCTGGACCGGCTCGCCGGCCTGGGCGGGCGTCCGGGCCTGCCCGCCGGGGTGGCCGGGGCCCTCGACCTCGGCCGGATCGGCATGGTCGGCCAGTCGGCGGGCGGCTTCACCGCGCTCCAGACCATGCACGACGACCCGCGGATCGCGGCCGGGATCAACATGGACGGGCAGATGCACTTCCCCGGACCCGACGGCCACACCGGCGTCCTCCTGCCCAGCGTCGCCGAGGACGGCCTGAACCGGCCGTTCCTGCTGATGGGCACCGGCGGCGAGGACTCCGGCGGCTACCGCGACCAGCCCGGCTGGAACGCCCTGTGGCAGCACAGCACCGGCTGGCACGCCGACGTCACCCTCACCGGCTCCCGCCACGGCTCGTACACCGACGCCCAGCCGCTGCTGCCGCAGCTCGCCCGCCAGGGCGTGCTCAGCGCCGAGCAACTGCGCAAGGACGTCGGCGACATCCGCCCCGGCCGCGCCGAACTCGCCACCCGCTCCTACGTGGCGTCCTTCTTCGACCGCTGGCTGCGCGGCCAGGACGACCACCTGCTGGACGGGCCCTCGGCCCGCTTCCCCGAGGTGGCGTACGAGCGGTAGCGGGCCGGGGCGGCGGGCGGATTCCCCGCGCCGCCCCCTTCCGGACGCGCCGAGGGGGGAAGGTTCCGCACGGCGCCGAATTGCCGTCAGGGGGCCTCGCCGCACGGCCGCTCACGGATTTCGAAACGGCATTTCCTGTCGTATTCAGTGAATGACTAGGCGCGTTGATCCCCTTTCATCAACGTTGCTTGACCTGCTTGGACGCGCTTCTTAATCGTTCCTTACCCAGCGCCGTTGACCGGTGTTCATCAGCTCTGCTTTCCTTCTTGCCACGCAGGCGGCAAAAGGCCGACGGGCAGTCAATTCCGGGTGTGCGAATGAATTCGACCGGAACCCGACCCGACGGAATCCGCCGCCGGCCCTTCCCCCACAAAGGGATCGTTCCCGGTCCCCGAGGCCGCGGACGATCGGCAGAAGAGAGGCACCCTCACCCATGGGTCACTCCCCCAGGACCGGACGCGCGAGGTACGCGGCGCTCACCGGAATAGCGTCGCTCGCGCTCGCCGCCGCCGGCTTGGCCGGCGCGGCCGGTCCGGCCTCCGCGCAGGACATCTCCGGCTCGCAGGGCAGCACCACCAACGAGTTCAACCCCTGGAGCCCGCAGAACGGCCACCCCTACCGGCACGGCGCGGTCCCCGGCATGTCCCAGCACGAGAACTACAAGAAGTGGCTCGCCGCCCACGACCAGGCCGCGGCGACCGGTCAGCAGACGCTGTCGTACGGCGGCGGCGTCGACGGCATCGGCGTGCAGAGCGGGCACTCCAAGGTCTACCTGGTGTTCTACGGCAACCAGTGGGGCACCCAGACCACCGACGCCAGCGGCAACGCGAAGTTCTCCAACGACTCGGCCGGTGCCGCCGGTGCCACCCAGCAGATGTTCAAGGGCATCGGCACCAACGGCGAGACCTGGTCGGCCGACCTGACCCAGTGGTGCGACGGCCCCACCGTCGCCACCGGTGCCGTGAGCTGCCCGTCCAACGCCAACTTCATCCCGTACCAGAGCGGCGGCGTCCTGTCCGGCGTCTGGTACGACAACGGGGCCGCCTCGCCGAGCCAGGCCAGCGGCAACCAGCTCGCCCAGGAGGCCGTCAAGGCCGCCGGACACTTCGGCAACACCACCGCCGCCGCCAACCGGGACGCGTACTACATCGTCCTGTCGCCGCACGGCACCAACCCGGACGACTACCAGAACCCGACCACCGGGTACTGCGCCTGGCACGACTGGAACGGTGACACCACCCTCACCGGCGGTGCGGCGAGCTCGCCCTACGGCGACATCGCCTTCTCCAACCAGCCGTACAACATCGACGCGGGCTCCAACTGCGGCGTCGGCTTCGTCAACTCGCCCGGCACGCTGGACGGCTGGACGATGACCCTCGGCCACGAGTGGCACGAGATGATGTCCGACCAGAACCCGGCCGGAGGCTGGACCAACCACGTCTCCGGCAGCAGCTACAACGGCCAGGAGAACTCCGACGAGTGCGCCTGGATCCAGCCCGGCAGCACCGGCGGCGCCGCCAACATCTCCTTCGGGGCATTCGGCAGCTACGCCGAGCAGGCCAGCTGGTCCAACGACACCAACTCCTGTGCGATCTCGCACGCCATCCTGACCCACGGCAACACGGTCACCGTCACCAACCCGGGCAACCAGAGCGGCACCGTCGGCACCGCGGTCAGCCTGCAGATCAACGCCACCGACTCGGCCACCGGCCAGACGCTGGGCTACTCGGCCACCGGCCTGCCGGCCGGCCTGTCGATCAACCCCTCGACCGGCCTGATCTCCGGCACCCCGACCGCCGCCGGCACCTCCAGCGTCACGGTCACCGCCACCGACACCACCGGCGCCGCCGGCAGCACCACCTTCACCTGGACCGAGTCCACCGGCGGGGGCGGCGGCAACGCCGTCACCAACGGCGGACTGGAGACCGGCGGCCTGACCGGCTGGACCACCGCCGGCAGCACCTCCGCCACCGCCTCCGCCGCCCACAGCGGCGGCTACGGCGCCATGGTCGGCTCCACCGGCCCGACCGGGGACTCCTCGATCGCCCAGACCTTCACCGCGCCGACCGGCACCAGCAAGCTGTCCTTCTGGTACAGCAACACCTGTGACGACACCGTCACCTACGACTGGGCCACCGCCACCCTGAAGGACAACACCACCGGCACCACCACCACGGTCCTGGCCAAGACCTGCACCACCACCGGTACCTGGACCAACAGGACGGCGACCGTCACCCCGGGCCACTCCTACACCCTCACCCTGAGCAACCACGACGACAACTACCCGGGTGACCCGACCTACACCTACTACGACGACGTGACCGTCTCCTGACCATCGCCGCGCCGAACGCACCGGGGTGGGCCCAGCGCCCGCCCCGGTGCCGTTTCCGGTCCGAGCGCCGTCCGGCGGGATCCGAACCGGCCGCCGGGGCGTCGAACCGGTCCCCCCGGAACACCAGCAGGAGGAACCACCGTGAACCCGAGAAGATCCGCCGCCCCGGTACTCGCCGCCGCCCTGCTCACCCTGGCCGGCTGCGCCTCCACCGGAACGGGCCCGTCGACGCCCGCCGCCGCGTCGACCGCGCCGAGCCCGGCGACGGTCACGGTGGACGAGCACGCCGACCGCACCACCCTGAAGGCCACCGTCGGCACGACCGTCACGCTCGCCCTCCACAGCACCTACTGGTCCGCCGCGACCAGTTCCGCCCCCGACGTCCTCACCCCGGCAGGCTCCCCGGCCACCGCCCCGTCCCCGTCCTGCCGCCCCGGCGGCGGCTGCGGCACCGCCACCGCCTCCTTCACCGCCCGCGCCCCCGGCACCGCCCGCCTCACCGCGACCCGCACCAGCTGCGGCGAGGCCCTCAACTGCCCGCCCGAGCAGCGCGGCTACGAAGTCACCGTCGAGGTCACCGGGTGAGACCCGACTCCTAGCGGATCTCCGAGCCGGGGTTGGCCTCGTCCCACCGCCGCCGGGAGTCGACGATCGCGTCGTGGTGGCCGTACGACCAGTCCGCCATCGCCCGCACCAGGTGGGTCAGGCTGTGCCCGAGCCGCGTCAGCTCGTACTCCACCTGCGGCGGGACGGTCGGGTGGACGGTCCGCGAGACCAGTCCGTCGCGCTCCAGGCGGCGCACGGTCAGGGTGAGCATCCGCTGCGAGATGCCCGGCAGGGCGCGCTGCAGTTCGCGGAACCGCCGTACACCCTGGGCGAGTTCGACGACGGTGAGGACCGACCACTTGTCGCCCAGGCGGTCCAGCAGGTCGCGGATCCCGCAGTCCACGCCGTCCTCGCACCAGACCACCGGACGGGACGTGGTTACCGCGGTGTGCCCTGCTGACATGAATGTGCCTCCTTACGCCGGACGCCCAGGCTATCGAGGATGGTCGTGCAGCCGACGACCGATCACCCCTGGAGGAACCCCATGCTGCTCGTCACCGGAGTCAACGGAGGCCTGGGCGCTCTCGTCCTGGCGCGGCTCGCCGGCCGGGAGGGCGTCGTCGCCGGCTCGCGCACGCCCGGGGAGGTGCCGCACGGCGTCCCGGCCCGGCTGGTGGACTTCGACCGGCCGGACACCCTGGCGGAGGCCTTCGCCGGGGTGCGGACCCTGCTGCTGATCTCGGCCGGCGCCGCCGAGGACGACGTGGTGATCGCCCGGCACGGCGCCGCGATCGAGGCGGCGGAGCAGGCGGGCGTCGAGCACCTCGTCTACACCAGCCTCTCCGGCGACGGCGACCACCTGCCCTACGCCCTCGCGCACCGCTGGACGGAGCGGCGGCTGCGCGCGTCCGCCACCCTGCGCTGGACGGTGCTGCGCAACGGCCTGTACGCCGAGTTGCTGGGGGCGATCACCGCGCCCGGCCCGGACGGGGTGATCGGCGCTCCGCTCGGGGACGGGAAGCTCGCGGCGGTGGCCCGGGCGGACCTCGCGGAGGTGGCGGTGAACGTCGCCCTGGCGCCCGCCGGGCACGCGGGCCGCACCTACGAGCTGGTGGGGGAGCGGGCGGTGGGCGGCGCGGAGGTGGCCGAGGCGCTCGGCGCCGAGTACCGCCCGGGACGGCTGACCGAGGCCCGGGCCGCGGCGGCGGCCTCGGACGCGCGGGACTTCCAGGTGCCGATGGTGGTCGGCACCTACTCGGCGATCGCCCACGGCTTCCTCGCCGGCCCGGGCGGGC